>DVHB01000097.1 GCA_018712405.1 Candidatus Coproplasma stercoripullorum | reverse complement strand
TCACGAATTTTTAGCGCGGGCCGCGCACTAAAAATTCCGTGATTTGAGGAACTAAGTTCCTCTTGCCGCGATTTTTTAAGGGCCCACGATTATATAATCGCGGCAATTCACCTCCAGTGAGCCTGCTGTCGCAGCAAATTGTGTCTTTCTGCGCAAGGAAACCTTGCTTGAAACGCAAATAAATTTATATCACATGCCCTTGATGGCTTCGCGGATAATGTCCTCTATCGTCGAGGCGCCCGATGCCTTTGCCCTGTCTATCGCCTTTGCGCTTTCCGCACGGGTGAAGCCGAGCGACATAAGCGCAACAATCGCATCTTCGTCGCCATCGTCGGCGGCGGGAAACGCGGGCGCGCCGCCCTTTGCAGTGGTCTGCGCGGCGGACTCTGCCACCTTTTCGCGAAGTTCTAAAATTATACGCTCGGCCGTCTTTTTGCCGAGGCCCTTTACCGTACTCAGTTTTTTAACGTCGGACGAGGCTATGGCGACCGCGAGCGAATTAATATCCATGCCCGAGAGCACGGCTATACCCATCTTGGGGCCGACGCCCGACACCGAGACGAGCTTTAAAAACATGTTCTTTTCGGCGGGGGAGGAAAAGCCGAACAGGCTTATGCCGTCCTCGCGCACCTGAAGATAAGTGTACACTTCGCCCTCGGTTTTACCCTCAAGAGCGGAGAGAGCCGAGGCCGAACACAACACCTCGTAACCCACACCGCCCGTTTCGATCAGGGCGGTATCGGCCGATAAATTGAGAATTTTTCCTTTTAAATAACCAATCATAAAGAACCTTTTCACAAATTTTTACGTCTTGCGCGCCGTAAAAATTTCGTGATTTTCAGGAACTAAGTTCCTCTGGCGGCATTTTTGAAGGGTCCACAATTATATAATTGCGCAAATTCACCCTGCTGAGGCGCAGGCATGCGTAAATTGTGTCCTGCTGCGGCGGGAAACCCGCCTTGCGACGTTTTAATTATTTTAAAAAAAAATTTAACCTTATTTAAAAGCTCGGATAACCCTTGGAGATGCGAGCATGTATATCCCCCCCTCTTCGCTTTGCTCAGCCCCCCCTTTAGGCAAGGGGGGCAAAACGAGCGAGGAAAACTTGAGGGAGTGTACCCCCGCACCACTCGTTAATTACGGGTTCAGAGAAACGAGCAAGACAAGGCGAACGCGGATTTGATCGCAGGGAGCTTACAAAGATGTAAGTGACCAAGGCAAACCGCAAGTTCAACGCAGTATTGCGAAGTTTATATGAAGCCGGGCGGACTTGTTAACCTATTCCGAAGAGCTTTCCGAAGCGGGACGTGTGCGCATGACACAGCGCCACCGCCAGCGCGTCGGCGGCGTCGTCCGGACGGGGAATTTTGGAAAAGTGCAAAAGGGACGTCACAACGTGCATCATCTGCACTTTGTCGGCACGGCCGTATCCGGTGAGCGCCTGCTTTATCTGCATGGGAGTATATTCGTACAACCTTCCGCAAAACTTTATGCAGGTCAAAAGTATGACGCCGCGGGCGTGCGCGACGGGTATGCCCGTCGTTATGTTCTTTGAAAAGAAGAGCTCCTCCACCGCCACTTCGGCAGGTTTGAACTTGTTGAGGACTTTATTCAGCCCCTCTTCGAGCATGGCGAGGCGGACGGGCAAACTCTCGTCCTTGGGGGTGAGCACCACGCCGTAGTCGACGGCGACGGCGTCGCCGTTAGTTTTTTTTTCCAGCACGCCGTAGCCCATGGTGGCGAGACCTGGGTCAATGCCCAAAATTATCATGAATTGAACACCGTGTAAAAAAATACGCTTGATTAATTGCGAATTTTAAGTTATAATTGATTAAAAGAATAAAAACTTTCTGCTATACACTATATTTTAGTTTAAAATGGCAAATAAGTCAATTTAATCAGGGGTAAAATTGTTATGAAACTGTGGCAAGGAAGATTTGACGAACCCACCGCCAAAGACGCGGACGAATTCAACGACTCGCTCCCCTTCGACAAAAAACTGTGGAAGGAGGACATCACCGCCTCTGTGGCGCACGCAAAGATGCTTGGAAAGTGCGGCATTATTTCGGAGAGCGAATGCGACGAGATATGCGGCGGGCTGGAGGCGATATACTCTGACATAGAAGCGGGCGATCTGGAGATAAAGGACGCCGAGGACATCCACTCCTTTGTGGAGAACGAACTGGTGGCGCGCATCGGCGACAGCGGCAAAAAGCTGCACACGGCGCGCTCGCGAAACGACCAGGTGGCTACCGATTTCCGTCTGTATGTGCGCAACTCCACAGACAGGACGCTGGGCTCGCTCAAAGGCCTGGTCGAGAGCCTTACAGATAAGGCAGAATCGGGCCTTAAATACGTTATGCCCGGTTATACTCACCTGAGGAAGGCGCAACCGATATGTGCGGGACACTTTTTCAACGCGTACGCCGAGATGTTTATGCGCGATATCGACAGGTTTTTCTGCTCGCGCAAGCGCATGAACGTTATGCCGCTGGGCAGCGGGGCGCTTGCGGGGACCTCTTACCCCATAGACAGGAACATGACGGCGACACTTCTGGACTTCGACAGACCGTGCGAAAATTCCCTGGACGGCGTTTCCGACCGCGACTTTGTGGCCGAATACCTGTTTGACGCCTCCATGGCAATGAGCCACCTCTCTCGTCTGTGCGAGGACATAATACTCTACTCCACCGAGGAATTCGGCTTTTTAGAGATACCCGACGCCTACTCCACCGGCTCATCAATTATGCCGCAGAAGAAAAATCCCGACATCCCCGAACTTATGCGCGGAAAAACGGGCAGGATATACGGACACCTCATGGCCATACTGACGACCCTTAAGGGCATACCTCTCGCGTACAACAAGGACCTGCAGGAGGACAAGGAGGGATTCTTCGACGCCGAAAAGCAGCTCGTCGCATGCCTTAACATTATGGCAGAGCTCATCGACAACATCACGATGCGCGGCAATAAGATGAAGAAGGCCGCCGAGGCCGAATTTGCCTGCGCGACAGACGTCGCCGACTACCTTGCCAAAAAAGGCGTACCTTTCCGCACTGCGCACTCCGTGACGGGCAGGATAGTGCGCTGGTGCATTGCCGAGGGGCGCACGCTTCAGAACATGACCATAGAGGAGTATCAGAGCTTTGACAAACACTTCGACGTGGACATCTGCCAGACCGTGCTGGCAAAGAACTGCGCCGACGCACGCACCTCATACGGCGGAGCTTCGCCCAGATGCGTGAAAGAAAACATCCGCTCGATAAAAAAGAGGCTGAGCAAATACGAGATAGACTGAGGATTTAAACTTTGTAGGAGAAAGATGAAAATATAAGGGTACGCCCGCCGCGGAATTTCTTCCGTAGCGGGCGTACCCTTTTTTGTTGTTTTAAAGTGTTTGCGCTGAGACGCATATGCATGCGCCGGGGCGCTTGGGCGCAGGGACAGAGACATTCCGCCGCTCTGCGCAGTTACAGTTTTTCCTTGAGAAAAACAGTGGAAAAATGTACGGCCTCCCCTGAGGGAAACCTGCACAACCTAAGTGACTTCAGCAAAAGATTTACCCGAAAACGACATCAATAGCCGTCGTATCCGAGCAGGTAGTTGCATGAGCATCCGAGGGCTTCGGCAAGCCGCACGATGGCGGAAGCCGTTGGTTCGCATACCTCCTTTTCCCAAAGAACAATCATCGGCTGGCTGCATCCTACCATCTTTGCAAGCTGAGCTTGCGTTAGGTGATTTTCCGCTCTGAGTTCTCGTATCCGTTGTGCAATTATCATTATAAGGAGTATAGCGCATTACTCGCGCAAATTCTTAAAAAAATTATAAAACTTATTCAAATATAACAATATTTCCGAAAATTACCAAATTTTTCTTGCAATATGCGAATTTTCGGACAACATGCCGTCCGCGCCTGATGCGCGTTTCAACGGCCGTAACTCTCCGCAAGGGCTTTGAATGCGGGCAGGGAACGTTCTATCATTTCGGCAGAAACGCAGTAGGCTATACGCACATACCCCTTCGCGCCGAAATCGTCGCCTGGAACGAGCAGCAGTTCGAACTCTTTGGCACGCTCCGCAAAGGCGTTTGCGTCATGCTCCAGCGACTTTACGAACAGATAGAAGGCGCCCTGCGGCCTTACAACTTCGTACCCGTATTCTTCAAGCGCCGCGCACAGGCGGTTGCGGTTGCGCTCGTATGCGGAGATATCGGAGGTCCTGCCGAGCAGCTTTGCACACGCCAGCTGCAGAAGCGAAGGCGCACAGACGTATCCCAACGACCTGCCTGCGCCGCACACGGCGGCAAACACGTCGCTCCTATCCTCCGCAAACGAATTCACGGCAATGTAGCCTATACGCTCGCCGGGGACGGAGAGGCTCTTTGAAAAGGAATAGCAGACTATGCTGTTATCGTAATAATTCATCACGTACGGCACTTCTTCGCCGCCATAAACGAGTTCGCGGTATGGCTCGTCGGAGATGAGGTACACGGGAGAGGCGATCTTTGACGAGTGCTCCTTCAGCGCCCCGCACAGCGCGGCGATCTTTTCTGCGGAATACACCACGCCGCTGGGATTGTTAGGCGAATTTATTATCACGGCCTTTGTCTTTGGCGAGAGCGCGGATCTGAAAGCCGAGATATCTATATCGAAGGTATCCGCCTCCGTCTCCGCCATTATAAGCTTCGCGCCAGCCTGGCCGCAGAATACCGAATATTCGGGAAAACAGGGAGCGAAAGTTATCACCTCGTCGCCGGCGTTGCACAGCGCACACAGCGTTATGGTGAGCGCCGCAGCCGCGCCGCACGTCATGTAGATATCATTTGCGGTGACGTGGTTGCCGAAATTTTTATTGATATAGTCGGCAACGGCCTGCCTGACGGCGGGCGCGCCCGGGGCGGAAGTGTAACCGTGCAAAGCCACCGGGTCGGAATTATTTATGAGGTCGAGCATGACCTTTTTGAGCTCTGCCGGAGGGGGTACGCTTGGGTTGCCGAGCGAGAAATCGAACACCCTGTCCTCTCCTATCTGTGCCTTGCGCGCGTTGCCGTATTCAAACAGCTCGCGTATTACCGAGCGCACTTTGCCTAGCTTTACACACCTTTGATTCAACATTGCATTTTACCTCACGGAATGTATTATAACACTTTCCGCCGGATAATGCAACAACTAAAATTTATCGGTTTTAGCAAAGAAAAGCGTGCAAATTGCCGTGTTTATACCACACATAGTACTATGAATAATTTCAATATTATAAAATCTGCGGTCAGGACCGCAGATAAAAGCCCCTTTCAGTTGGCAAGCTGCCTTCTGAACTGCGAGAGTATCCTGCTCTCTATCCGCGAGACCTGCACCTGCGATACGCCCAAAAACGCGGCGACTTCGCTCTGAGTCATGTCGCGGAAGTAACGAAGCATTATCACCTTTTTATCGCGCTCCTCCAGCCCCTCTATGGCGCTCTTCAGCTGAATCGACTCTATCATATCCTCCTGCTTATCCTCAGAGGGAAGCCTGTCGGCAAGCTCGCCTGTAGTCTCATCCCTATATTCGCCCTGGCTGGAGAGGGACACGGGCATATGCTGGGAGCCCATGGTGAACACCACCTGGCTCTCGGGCATGGAGAAGTGTTCGGCTATAATTTTTACGCCGGGCTGGCGGCCGTGTTCTGCCGAGTACTCCTCTACAAACCTGTTTATGGCCTTGGCCTCTGCCTTTATCGCGCGCGAAACCTTTATGCTGCCGTCGTCGCGCATGAAGCGCTTTATCTCCCCCGCTATCATAGGCACGGCATAGGTTGAAAAGCGCACGCCGAAACTTTCGTCAAAACCCTTTATCGCCTTTAAAAGGCCGAGGCTGGCGAGTTGGTATAAATCGTCGTATTCAACACCCTTGCCCAGATATCTGCGCACGATAGATTTGATGAGGTTGGCGTTTTCGGTCAGCAGCTTTTCCTTGGCAGCGTTGTCGCCCGATTTTGCGAGCGAAATCAGCTCATTTGTCTGGTTTACATCAAGCATTCTCGACTTCCGGTTCAAAGCGTTTTGACATACAAACCAGCGTACCCTCGCCCACCTTAGACTGTACCGAAAACTCGTCCATGAACGTCTGCATTATGGTAAAACCCATGCCCGAACGTTCCTCTGAAGGTAGTGTTGTAAAAAAGGGCTGGACTGCGGCGTTTACGTCGGCAATGCCCGCACCCCTGTCGCTGATTTTAATATGTAATTCGCACCCGTCGGTACGGCACTCTACCGTGACTATGCCGCTCGTGCCGCGGTAGGCATGCACCGTACAATTTGTAACCGCCTCCGATACGGCGGTCTTTACGTCGGACAGCTGGGAGAGCGTGGGGTTGAGCGGCAGGCAGAAGGCCGCCACCGCGTCGCGCGCGAAGGCCTGATTTTCGGGCAATGATAAAAATTCAAGTTTAAGGTAGTTCTCTTTCATATTGCTTCCTATTTTGTTTTCGGTATGATGGAATATATGCCGCTGAGGCTTAAAAGTTTATCGGCGGAGAAGGGCGGACTCTGGATAAAGACGGGTATGTTGAAGGACGAGGCCCTTTTATACCTGCCCATCAGAAAGCCTATCACGGCAGAATCGACGAAGCTCACCCGCTCCATGTTGAATACAATGCGCGCAGCCTGAATATTGCCCTCTATAAGTCTGTCGCACTCCCTTCGCACCCTGTCGGCGCCGAAACTGTCGATCTCGCCGATAAGACATAAATATAATGTATCGCCGCGAAGCGTTCCCTGCACTGTCATCTTTTACGTGCTCCCGCAATTTATGTGCGCGAAGCTCTGCGGCCTGAGACAAGGCCGCACCAGCCCCGCTTTTATATGAATAATACAACAATCACAGCAGTGAATTTTGGGGAAGAACGAAATTTTTTGACGGACTTTGCCGCACAGATTACACTGCTTATGTATTTTAACTGAGGGCAGACGGCGGCATAAGAACTGAACTGCGCGTATCCTGCCCCGATCAACCCGGCAAACGTGCGCCGTTATCCGCCATTTAAAAATAAATAAAAAAATTTTGTATATCAATGAAAAAAATAACAAAAAAACACTTGACAAATAGTGCCGATTATATTATTATATACAAGCGCGTTCGGGTAAAAGACCTATGCGCCGATGGGGGCCTTTAGCTCAGTTGGTTAGAGCTACCGGCTCATAACCGGTTGGTCCGCGGTTCGAGTCCGTGAAGGCCCACCACCCTATTTGGCCCGATAGCTCAGTTGGTTAGAGCGCCAGCCTGTCACGCTGGAGGTCACGAGTTCGAGCCTCGTTTGGGTCGCCATTTTTTTATTCGTTTTTGCCCTGCCCTCTTTCGGCGGTGCAGAAACGAGAGTTGCCTCGATAGCTCAGTTGGTAGAGCAAGGGACTGAAAATCC
>DVHB01000096.1 GCA_018712405.1 Candidatus Coproplasma stercoripullorum | reverse complement strand
GGGATGCTCCCGCGCGGCGGCTTATTCTGTGCCTTTGCCGCTACCGCGCCTTCGGCGTGTAAAAAATAACAAAACCTGTTAGCATTTTTCAGATAACACTTGACAAAACCGCTCCGCAAATAGTAAACTATATGAGTAAGAAAATACTTATTTGAGCGGCGCCTGCGCGGCAGTGTTTTTCGCCGCATGGAGGATATAATGGCAGAGTATTATGTTGGCATAGACATCGGAGGCATGACCATAAAGGGCATAGTTCTGGACGGAGAGGGCAAGGCCCTCGTGGAGGATGTGGCCGTCACCGGCTCTGAAAACGGCGGCGACTTCATGTGCGACATCATAAGCGAGCTTGTGTTTTCCATGCTCAAAAAGTGCGGCGGCACAAAGGAGGAGGCGTATGTGGGCGTAGGTTGCCCCGGCGTTATCGACAGCGAGCACGGCGTACTCGTATTCTCCGGCAATTTAAACCTGCGCGACTATCCCCTCGCAAAGAAGATAGAGGACAGGATAGGCATACCCGTGAAGGTGACCAACGACGCCAACGCCGCCGCCCTCGGCGAGGCCAAATTCGGCGCGGGCAAGAACTATAAAAGCAGTATCCTTGTAACTTTGGGCACGGGAGTCGGCGGCGGCATAATAATCGACGGCAAACTGTTCGAAGGTTATAAGTCGGCGGGCGCAGAGATCGGCCACATGGTAATAGAGCGCCACGGCGACGTGTGCACTTGCGGCCGCCGCGGCTGTTTCGAGGCTTATTGCTCTGCGACGGCGCTTGTGAGGCGTACGCGCAGGCAGATGGAAGATAATCCCCGCTCGGCAATGTGGACCAAATATACATCAGATACCGCCAACGGCAAGACGGCATTCGATTTCTATCATACCGATATCGACGCCAAGGAAGTTGTCGACTGGTATACGAAGTATCTGGCGTGCGGACTTGCAAACCTTGCCAACATATTCCGTCCCGAAGTGATAATGCTCGGCGGCGGCGTGTCGGAGCAGGGCGACAATCTCATCGTGCCCGTGCAGACATATGTCGATAAAGAACTGTTCGGCGGCACTGCGTACGCCCCCGTAAAGATAGTAAAGGCATCGCTCGGCAGTAAGGCGGGCGCGTACGGCGCGGCGGCCCTTGCAATGGGTGGCTGCCTATGACGAGAGATATACCAGAAATTTCCCTTCAGCGGCTGCCCATATATCTCAATTATTTAAAGTCGCTCCCCGAAGGGGATAAATATATTTCATCAGGCGCAATAGCGGCCGCCCTCGGCATGGGCGAGGTGCTCGTGCGCAAGGATCTTGCCTACACAAGCAGTTCGGGCCGCCCAAAAGTTGGGTATGTGCGCGCCGAACTTATCTCCGCCATAGAAGAATACCTCGGCTGCAACAAAAAGAAGAACGCCGTTTTAGTGGGCGTAGGCGGCCTGGGCAGCGCTCTGCTGTCTTATGGCGGCTTTTCAAAATACGGCATAGATATCGTTGAGGCGTTCGACAGCGACCCCGAAAAGATAGGCACCACCGTCGGCGGTAAGGCCGTGCGCGGAGATGACGAGCTTGCTTCCGCCGTAAATAATTACGGCGCACTGCTTGCGATAGTGGCGGTGCCCGCGGTTGCCGCCCAGCAGGTTTGCGATTGCCTCGCGGCTTCGGGCGTAAAAGGCATTCTGAATTTTGCTCCCGTGCAGTTAAAGGCGCCCGAAAGCGTGGTTGTGCGCAATATCGACGTGGCCGCAAGCCTTGCAATACTGGCCAGTCTTCTGTGAGGGGTTCAGACGGAGCGAAAGCGTCTGGAATCCGCGTGAAAAATTTAAGTCGGATTAAAAATAATATTTCAATTTTAAATATAATATTTTAATTATTTTTTATTTTTTGACAGTTATATTGCGGCGAAGGCTTTTCAAAGGCATATGTGCCGGCAATGGGTAAATTTATTTAGCAGGATAGAAATTCCGTGCAGGGTTCTGCACGGAATTTTTTGTTGGCCGCGCGGGTGCGCATGGCGTATTTTGCGCAATTCTACTCCTGGTAGAATTGGTTTTTTTTTCGGTAGAGCACGCATTTTAAACCGTAGAAGGCGCGACGCGCATTTTACTGAGCAAAGTGTTGATTTTTATTACGGTTTATAATAAAATATAAACCGCAATGAATAAAATTTTATCCGTCCGCCAAACGCTTTCCGTGGCCGGTCACGTTCATGCCTTCCGGTTTTCAGGCTTTACAGGGCGGCGGGCGCTCTGTTGCGCCGCGGGCGGCATTTAAAGGAGAAATGCTTATGTCTGACTATAAGATCACATGTTGTTCCACAGCCGACATATCTGCCGGGCATCTCAAAAAGCTCGGCTGCGCTTTCGGCAAATATCACTATATTATTGACGGCAAGGACTATGCCGACGATCTGTATTCAACAATAACGCCGGAGCAGTTCTATGCTAAGATCGACGCAGGCGCCATGCCTACCACCTCTCAGGTCACTCCCGAAGAGCTGTGCGAGATATTTGAGCCCATTCTTTCGGCCGGCTTCGACCTTCTGCACATAGAATTTTCTTCGGGGCTTTCGGGCGGCTGGCAGTCTGCGCTCGCCGCGCAGAAGATAATGCAGGCAAAGTATCCCGCCCGCAAGGTTTATGTAGTAGATTCGCTCGCGGCGTCCTCCGGCTACGGACTGCTTGTGGATAAGGCGGCCGAACTCAAGGCGGGCGGCATGGGCATAGATGAATTGAAGAAATGGATAGAGGACAACAGGCTTCGCTTAAAGCACTGGTTCTTTGCCACAAACCTTGCCCACTTCAAACGCGGCGGCAGGGTATCCGGCCCCGCCGCGGCCATAGGCACGCTGCTCAATATTTGTCCGGTGATGGATGTCAACAGCGAGGGCAAGCTCATCGTGCGCCGCAAAGCCGTCGGCAGAAAAAAGGCCCTCAAGGACCTCTTCAATTGTATGTGCGCCCAGGCCGAGGGCGGCATGAACTATTCCGGAAAGTGCTATATCTGCCATTCAATGATGGAGTCCGAGGCAAACCAGCTCAAGGGCATGGTGGAGGAAGCTTTCCCCGGGCTGAACGGCGAAGTTGAGATAAATCCTATAGGTACGGTAATAGGTTCTCATACCGGTCCCGGAACGGTGGCGCTCTTCTTCTTTGCTTCCGACAAGCGCGGATTGTAAGTCCGGTTTCTGTAAACGGCGCGCGCAGCGGCTTTATTTTGCCGTTGCGCGCGCTTTGAACATATTTATCATTTTTTTTGAGTAGTTTATATTTTCTGCTATTTTTTATAGCCGTGCGTTAAAATTGACATATTTGACAATATAATATATAATATTGAAAATATTGTTTAGAATATTTCGCGCGTTTAAGCCGTTCCGGCGGCGCCTGACGCAGAAAATATCCGGAGTATCGAGTGAATACAGAGAGTAAAGAAATAACCCCTGCAGAGAGCGCATCCGTTGCGGAAGAAGCAGGCGGTGACGCCGCGGAAAAAGAGATGACCGCTGAGGAGAGCCGGACGGCGGTTGGCGGATCTTCCGCAGACGGGGCGGACGGACAGGCGGGAGGAGCCGCGGATGAACCGGACGCCGCTGAAGGGGGAGAGCTTAAAACAGCGGCGCCGAAAAGAAAGCGCGGCTGGATATGGAATATCGTGCTCATCGTTATAATTGCGCTGGGGCTCTGGAGCCTTTTCGGCATCTCGGGCGAGATAACGGGCGAAGGCGGGGGCATGACGTTCGGCGAGGCAATGTCGAATATAAATCTGCCGGGCGCGCTTCTGCTTGTCGCCGTAGTTCTCGGCGTAATGATAGTCGACAGCCTCAAGTTCTGCATCGTGAACAAGGCGGTAATAAACAGGGTGCGCCCGGGTGTGGCCATAAAGACAAGCTTTCTGGGCAAATTCTACGACGGCATAACGCCCTTTTCCACCGGCGGACAGCCCATGCAGATATACTACATGACCACGAAGGGCGTCAGCGGCGCCGATTCCTCTGCGATAGTGCTCATACGCTACTTCGGCAGCATATTCGGCTTTACTGCTCTGGGAGCGATCTTCATGATCCTCGGCGTGTCTTTGGGCTATATCGATAACGTTGAAGTGGGCAAAACGCTCCTCATGGTATGCGGCTGGGTTGGGCTTTCGGTCAACTTAATTCTGCCCGTATTTATCGCATTTTTTGTATTTATGCCCAAACTTGCGCACAAGCTCACCGGTTGGTTAATAGGCCTGGGCGCAAAGCTGCACATAGTGAAGCATAAATACAGGGTGATGAAAAAGGCCCTCAAGGTGGTGGACGACTTTACAAAGTCGTTCAAGATAATAGTAAAGCGCCCCGTCCTTTTGATTTTATTCCTAGTCTGCTGCTTTGCCGAAAATTTCCTGACTTTTTCCGTCCCGTATTTTGTTATGAACGCCCTCTCGTGCGAGTTGGACGGCATGTTCTTCATGATAATGTCGCTCAACGTGTTTGCGACCTTCGGCGTGTCATTTATTCCCACTCCGGGCAACTCGGGCGTGGTGGAGGGCATGGGCGTGCTGGCGTTCAACGTCGCCGCGGGCGCCGCGCTTGCTTGGTCGGTGTTCTTCTGGCGCTTCTCGGTATATTATATCTATATATTTATAGGTATCATAATGACGGTCGTCGATTTAATAATCAAAAATATCAGGTCAAAAAAGTCGGTTGAGTATGAAAAAAGCGGTGATTCTCGGAATTGACTGTTGGTATCCCCAAGTGGACGGCGTCACGAATGTGGTAAAAAATTACCGTAAAAACCTGCGCGGCGGCGGCTTTGATTGCGAGATAGTCGCGCCCTCTTACGGCAGGAAATCCGATGAGGAGGGGGAGGAGAGGTATTGCGGCGGAGTGTTTCACCACTTTTCGCTTTCGGTGCCCTTTTTAAGTTTCCGCAATTCCATGCCGGGCTGCGACAAAAAGTTAAAGAAATTTCTCGATGAAAGGCATCCCGCGCTGTTGCACGCCCATTCGCCGTTTGCCATATGTTCTTATTTTGAAAGATACGGTAAACGCCATAATATACCCGTCGTATACACCTTTCACACAAAGTACAGGGACGAATTTTTTCGCGTAACGCATTCGCGGCTGATAACGGCTATAATGATGCGCATCATAATGCGCAACATCCGCCGCGCCGACTATGTGTGGGCGGTGAGCGGGAGTTCGGCCCGAACGCTGCGCGAATACGGCTACAGCGGCGAAATAAAGGTAATGCCAAACGGCACAGATATGCGCCCCGCCGCAGAGGGCGAGCGAGCTTCGCTTGCGGAGCAGGTAAGAAAACAATACGGAATATCCCCCGACGAACGCATTTTTTTGTATACCGGCAGGGTGGTGAGCGTAAAGAACTTAAAATTCTCGTTCGAGATCGTGGCCGAGCTGAATAAGCGGGGCTTTAAGTGCAGATTCTTCGTGGTCGGCGGCGGGGACGAGCTTGAGGAGCACAAAAAGCTCGCCTCAAAACTCGGCGTGGACGATATGGTCATATTTACGGGCTTCGTGGGCGACAGGGAGGCATTGCGCCGCTACTATGCCTGCGCAGATCTGTTCTTGCTGCCGTCGGTATTCGATAATACCCCCCTCGTCGTGCTGGAGGCGGCGTCTCTCGGAACTCCCTCCGTTGTGCCCGCGGGTTCCAGCGCGGCGGAACTTATTGAGGACGGCGCGACGGGCTATTGCGAAGAACTGAACGTTGAGCGGTGGGCGAACAGGATAATGGCGATCTTTTCGGATGAGGGAAAGGCGGCCGCCGTAAGCAAAAACTGTTCCTCTATAGCCTGCTCGTGGGAGAAGGCTGTATCCGATGCGGAGGCTGAGTATCGCCGCATTATAGATATTTAAAACAAAAGAGCCTGATAAAATATGGATAAGACGATAATACTCGGCAACGACGGCTGGTATCCACAGGTGGACGGCGGCACCAATGTCGTAAAATATTACCGCGAAAACCTGCGGAGCGAATTTGAGTGCGAAATAGTCGTTCCTTCATACGGCAAGAAATTCGATGAGGAGGGAGAGGAGAGGTATTGCGGCGGCGTGTTCCATAACTTCTCTCTCGGGGTGCCCTTTTTAAGTTTCCGCAATTCCATGCCGGGTCACGACAAAAAGCTGAAGAAGTTTCTCGACGAAAAACACCCCGTGTTGTTGCACGCCCATTCGCCGTTTGCAATATGCGGGTACTTTATAAAGTACGCCAAAAAACATAATATTCCAGTCGTATATACCTTTCACACCCGTTTTAAGGACGAGTTTATGCGCGTCACTCACTCTCGGCTGATAACGGCGGTGATGATGGGCGTGATAATGCGCAACATCCGCCGCGCCGACTATGTGTGGGCGGTGAGTGAAAAAGCTGCGGAAACTTTGCGCGAATACGGCTTTAATGGCGAAATAAAGGTGATGCCGAACGGCACGGACATGCGCGTTTTGACCACGCGTCAGGCGGCCGAATATTCGGCGCGCTTTTCAAAAGAGCACGATATATCCCCGAACGAGCGCATATTCGTGTATGCGGGCAGGGTGGTCAGCGTAAAGAACTTAAAGTTCTCGTTCGAGGTGATAGCCGAACTCAAAAGGCGCGGACATAGATGCAAGTTCTTCGTGGTCGGCGGCGGGGACGAGCTTGAGGAGCACAAAAAGCTCGCCGAAAAGCTCGGCGTCGGCGATGAGGTCATATTTACGGGCTTCGTGGGCGACAGAGAGATCCTGCGCGGATATTACTGCCGCGCCGATCTCATGCTGTTTCCGTCCGTGTTCGATACTTTCGGCCTTGTCGTGCAGGAAGCGGCCTCCTGCCATACCCCTGCGTTCGTGCCCGAAAATTCGTGCGCGGCCGAACTTGTGAATGACGGCAAAACTGGTTATTGCGCTCCGCTCGACGTGAATTTATGGGCGGACAGGATAGAAAAGATATTTGCAGACGAAAATTTTGCCCTCGTCCGCGAAAACTGCGCCTCAATGGTGTTCACCTGGCGCGAGGCGGTCGACATGGCTGTCGCGGAATACATAGAAATATTAAAAAATTATTAATACGGATGATTTAAAGGCGGTCTGCATTTTTGCGTGCCGCCTCTTATTTTGCGCTGCCGTTGCGTTCTGTTATTGACAATATTCGCTTCATGTAATATAATTGTGGCGATATGCCGCGCACGTGCGGCGAATTTTATGAGAGATTTGCGATGCAGACATTGAACACGGTAATAACCGTACTTACAACAGTGGTCACCGTACTTACCGCCTATCAGATATTATACCTCGTCATAGGCATTTTTGCGCCGCGCATAAAATATCCCCGGTCGCAAAAGCAGTTCCGCTATGCGGTGATAATCACCGCCCGCAACGAGGAGCGCGTGATAGGCAAGCTGATAGAGAGCATCCATGCCCAGACTTACGACAAAGGCAAGATAAAGATATTCGTCTGCGCCGACAGTTGTTCGGACAATACCGCAAAGCTGTGCAGGGATATGGGCTGCGTTGTTTACGAGCGCTTCAATACCGATCCCAACCTTGCCCGCAAGGGCTACGCCTTGAAGTGGCTGTTCGATTATATCCGCGCAGACTACGACATTACATATTTCGACGGTTTCGCTTTCTTCGACGCCGACAATGTGCTTGCGCCCGATTGGTTCGAGAAGATGAACGACGCCTTTGCGACGGGCGCGGGCATGCTCACCACCTACCGCAACACCAAAAATTTTGATACCAACTTCATCTCCGCGGCATACGGCATACATTTCTACCGCAGTTCGGCAACTCTGCACCGTCCCCGCCATCTGCTCGGCGTCACAACTCACATTGCCGGCACGGGATATGTGCTCCGTTCGCACCTTTTGAAGGGCGGCTGGCACTACACCGGCCTCACGGAGGACGCCGAACTCACGCAGTGCATGGTGGCGCAGGGCGAGCGCATAATATTCTGCGACGAGGCCGAGTTCTTCGACGAACAGCCCCATAATTTCAAGGTCATGTTCCGCCAGAGATTGCGCTGGGCAAAGGGCAAGCTCGTCATCTTTTTCAAAAACGGCTGGCGCAATCTGCGCGGCATATTCTCCTGCAAGAAGGGCGGGCAGAAGTGGAGCAACTACGATATTTTCTGGTACAATTTCCCCGGCGGACTGTATGCCGCGCTCCTGTCTCTCATCTCCGCCGCGGCGGGGCTGGCAGCGGGGCTGGTTGCCGGCACCGCGGTTGGCGACGCCGTCGCCGCCGTATCAGGCTGGGAATTTTATAAAAACATACTTGTCGCCGCGGGCATAGCCTATCTCGGCTATACCGCACAGGCGGCCGTCGTCATGCTGCGCGAATATAAGCGCATACACTGCTCCGCGGCAAAAAAGGTGCTGTATGTATTCACCTTCTTCTGGTTCGATCTGATGAACCTGCCCATAAGCGTGGTATCTCTCTTTATGCGCGTGCGCTGGAAGCCCATCGTGCACGACAAGGCCTTCGACTATAACCATATAATAAGCCGCGGAAAGTAATTTCAAAAGCGTATAGCCGTGCGGCGGAAGAACAAAATTTTACGCCGTCCGAATAAAAAATTGCATATTGACTTTCGCCCCGCCATATGGTAAAATTTATCATATAGCGGGGCGTTTTGTGCGGCCCGCCGCGTGTTCAGCGCGCAATGATTTACGTGCGGCGGTATCGGCAGACATTGCTTTGCATTATTTCAAAATTTTCGGCTCACTTAAAGGACTTAATTTTATGATAAACAGAATGGCGCTTTTCAGCGACGAAACAGAGTGCTTCCGCACCCCGTACGAGCCTGTTGCGGGCGATACGGTAATAATTTCACTGCGCACGCTCAAGGATGACGTGAACCGCGCATATGCCGTCATCAACGGCCTCAAAAAAGAGATGGTAAAATCGCATACCGCAGGCATGTTCGATTATTATTCGATAAATTTTTCTTGCACGCACGATCCCGTTAATTATTATTTTGTAATCTATGACGACGACGACAAGGTGTGTTACAACAAGCTCGGCTGGGCGGAGAACAATCAGTCGGAATACAACTTCACCTTCATCCCCGGCTTCAAGGTGCCCGACTGGGCAAAGGGCGCCGTCGTATACCAGATCTTTGTGGACAGGTTCTTCAACGGCGAACCGAAAAACGACGTGGAGAACAACGAATACTATTATACGGGCACGCACAGTCATAAGGTAAGTTATTGGGGCAAATATCCCGACAATCTCGACGTGAGCAACTTTTACGGCGGGGATCTGCAGGGCGTTTTAAAAAAGCTCGACTATCTCCGGGAGCTCGGCGTCGACGCCATATATTTCAACCCGATATTTGTATCCCCCTCCAATCACAAGTACGATACGCAGGACTACGACCACATCGACCCGCACCTTGCGATAATCGAGGAGGATGAAAACTGCGCCATGGAGGACTGGGAAAAGCACAACGGCTTTGCGCGCAGGTATATAAAGCGCGTCACCTCAAAGTTAAATCTCGAAAAGAGCAACGCATTTTTTGCCGACCTCGTCAAGGAGGCGCACCGCCGCGGCATAAAGATAATAATCGACGGCGTTTTCAATCACTGCGGTTCCTTCAACAAATGGATGGACAGGGAGGGCATATATCTCGATAAGCCCGGCTTTGAAGACGGCGCATACCAGTCGGTCATCAGCCCCTACCGCGGTTATTTCAGGTTCAACCGCCCCAATGAGAACTATTCCGACTACGAGGGGTGGTGGGGGTATGAAACGCTGCCCAAACTCAACTACGAAAATTCGCCCGAGCTCGTGGAAAATATTATGAACATAGGCGCAAAGTGGGTATCAGCCCCCTACAACGTCGACGGCTGGCGGCTGGACGTCGCTGCCGATCTGGGGCACTCCCCGCAGTTCAATCACTGGTTCTGGTCGCGCTTCCGCAAAAGGGTGCGCAAGGCCAATCCCGAGGCGTTTATCTTTGCCGAACACTACGGCGACCCTTCGCCGTGGTTCGACGGCAAGCAGTGGGACACCGTAATGAACTATGATGCGTTCATGGAGCCCGTAACATGGTTTCTGACGGGCATGGAGAAGCACAGCGACAGCCGCGACGACAGGCTTCTCGGCGACGGCATATACTTTTTCGACAGTATGTTCCGCAATATGAGCCGCTTCCCGCGGCCTTCGCTCGACTCGGCCTTGAATCAGCTATCGAATCACGACCATTCGCGCTTTTTAACGCGCACCAACCGCACTGTAGGCAGGACGAATACGCTCGGGCCGGAGGCGGCGGGGCAGGGCATAGATAAGCGTGTGTTCAGGCTGGCCGTCACCATTCAGATGACGTGGCCCGGCTCTCCCGGCATATATTACGGCGACGAGGCGGGGCAGGTCGGCTGGACCGACCCCGACAGCCGGCGCACATACCCGTGGGGCAACGAGGACACCAAACTCATCGAGTTCCACAAGCAGCTCACTGCTATGCGCAAGCGCGTGCACTGTCTTAAAATGGGTTCTTTGAAGAAGCTCGATGCCGGCCACGGCTTCATCGCCTATGCGCGGTTTGATTCGGTCGACTGCGCGGTTGTTATGGTCAACGTGCGCGACGAGGAGATAAAGCTCTCCGTTCCCGTGTGGGAGGCTGGCGTGAATACGGGCGCCAAGGTAAAGCTGGAGGCGGCCACCGCGCGCGAGCTTTTAAACGGCGACGAATACAAGGTGAAATACGGCCGACTGCATGTGACGCTGCCGGCAAAATCCGCCTGCGTGTTCAGCTGCAAATTCAGCCATAAACAGAACTCCGGGCAACAGATGAGTATATTCAAATGAGGGTTTCACGAAAATTTAGCTCTGGCCGCGCACTAAAAATTCCGTGATTTCAGGGGCCTTCTCGCGCGGCGCGCGGTGATGTAGCCGCCGCGCTC
>DVHB01000095.1 GCA_018712405.1 Candidatus Coproplasma stercoripullorum | reverse complement strand
ATGCACCTCCAAAAGTCTGTCCAACTTTTGGGGTGCATATCACGGTCTGTCGGCGGCGCTTTATGCGTTGTCCTTTGCGCTGTTATTTTTATATGTTTATGTTAAGTATAGTACTTTATATTTTGCATGGTGCTGCAATTTGCCTTTAAAGTAACGCCGCGCGCAGGCTTCCGCGTAAAATGATACTAAGTAATTTTACGGGAGAAACACTGTGCAATGGTTTTTTGAGCTGAGCGGCTGGCTACAGGCGCTTATAGCCACAACTTTTACCTGGGCGCTCACCGCGGCGGGTGCTTCGCTTGTTTTTATATATAAAAAGGTCAGCCAAAGCGCGTTCAGTTTTATGATGAGCAGCGCGGCGGGCATAATGCTTGCCTCCACGTTCTTTTCGCTTCTTCTTCCCGCCCTTGAATACGGGCAGGACTATTCGTATATCACGCTTACATTGGGCTTTGCCTGCGGCGGGCTGCTAATAATTTTAACTGATGTCCTTATAGGCAGATTGCATGCTTTTTCCGACGGTAAAAAGAAGAGATGCGCCGTCATGGTGATCGCCGTCACCGCTCACAATGTGCCGGAAGGTCTGGCTATAGGCGTGGCGTTCGGTGCCATAGCTTCGGGGGGCGCGGTAGAGGGTGTGGCGGCGCTCATGCTTGCCGTCGGAATAGGCATTCAGAACTTTCCCGAGGGCATGTGCGTGGCTTTTCCTCTGAGGGCGAACGGCATGTCGCGCGCAAAGAGCTTTTTTATAGGCCAGCTTTCTGGTGCGGTGGAGATCGTCGCAGGCGTGGTAGGCGCGCTCGCAGTATCGCTCGTCACGTGGATATTGCCGTTTGCGCTCTCTTTTTCTGCGGGGGCCATGCTCGCCGTTGTTTGCTCGGAACTCATTCCCGAAAGTTTTAAAAGCGGAAAAATTAAGGCCACTTTGGGCGTAATATTCGGGTTCGTGCTTATGATGGCGCTGGATATAGCCTTCGGCTGATTAGCTGCCGCAAGCTGTTGCCGCATGGTGTGCCGCGCCGTGGCGCACGTTTATAATTTCGCAGCGCCGCTTTGGGTTATTTTTCCTTGCGGCAGTATATTTTTTGCCCGTTTTAAGCACAATAACGGTATGAGCAAAACGTCTGAAAAGTCCCGCACCGCCATAGTCGTGGGCGGCAGTTCGGGCATCGGGTGCGAAACGGTCTTTCGCCTCACGGAGGGCGGCTGGCGGGTGTTCAACATCTCGCGCACGCCCTGCATAAACATAAAGGTAAACAACATCTGCGCCGACGTTACGGAGGAGGACGCCTTTAAGAACATCGGTCTTATCGCTGAAGAGTACGGGCTTAGCCTTCTCGTCTACTGCGCGGGTTGCTCCATGGCAGCGCCCATAGAGTACGCGCGCGAAGGCGACTACAGGTACCTCTTCGAGGTGAATTATTTCGGTGCCCTGAGGGCCGTCCAGACGGCTGTGCCCTTCATGAAGGAGGGCGGCGGGCGCATAATACTCGTAGGCTCCCTTGGCGGAGATATCCCCATCATCTTCGACAGTTTCTATTCCGCCTCAAAGGCTGCGCTCGAAATGCTTGCGCGCGGGGCAAACCAGGAACTCAAGGACTACAACATAAAGGTGACCGCCCTCCTTCCGGGCGGCACAGCCACGGGTTTTACTTACAAGCGCAAGATCTATTCCGAGGACGAGAGCGGCGTATATGCAAAGAGCATGAGCAGGGCGGTGGAAGCGCTTGCAAAAATGGAGCAGGGCGGCATGTCCGCCGCCGAAGTCGCCGACGATATGTACAAGGTGATAAACGCGGACAACCCTCCGCTCATTAAGACCTGCGGCGCAAAGAATACCGCCTACAGGCTTTTAAGCCGCGTTCTGCCTGAAAAATTCATGCTCTATATGACTGAAAAGAGGTACAGACAATGAGCGGACGCGGGATTGACAGTGAACTGCATGTGTGCGGCCGCGGTATAAGGAGGGAGATAGATCTTTCGCGCCGCGACGAGCGTGAGAGCTGTTTTAAGGGACAGAAGGAGAGGGGCATAAAGAATGACAGGTAAAAACGCGCAGAACTGCAACGAGAATTATTTAAGGTATGTGCGCGAACTCGACCCTCCCACAAAGCACTTCAAAAATTGCCTGGCTGCGTTCGGGGTGGGCGGCCTCATCTGCACGATAGGCCAGTTTCTGCGCTACATGCTTGAGTTTGCCGGCCTCTCGGGGGACGAGCTCGCGGGCGCGGTGTCAGTCATTCTGATATTCATGGGTTGCCTTTTAACGGGGGTGGGTGTGTACGACAGGATAGGCCGCCATGCAGGCGCGGGTTCTATAGTGCCCATAACGGGCTTTGCAAACTCGGTGTGCTCGCCCGCGCTTGAATTCCGCACGGAGGGCTATATATACGGCACCGCCGCAAAGATGTTCACCGTTGCGGGCGCAATAATAGTCTACGGCGTGTTTTCGGGCGTGCTCGTCGGCATAATTTACTATTTTATTTAACGTTTTGGGTTTATGAAGAAGGGTAATACGCTGTTTTTTAAAACGTGCCCGCGCATACGCTCGTTTGCCGCCGTCTGCGGTTCAAAGGAGCGTGAGGGCGTCATAGGCGAATATGCCGATATAACTCTCGGTGACGACATGTACGGCGAGAGTACTTACGAAAAGGCCGAGTGCAAGATGCTTTCAAGCGCGATAAGCCTTGCCGTCGAAAAGGGGTCGCTCACCGACGTGGATATCGACGCCATGTTTTCGGGCGATCTTCTAAACCAGATAATTTCGGCAAGTTTTGCCGCCCGCGACTTTCAGTTTCCCTTTCTGGGGCTGTACAGCGCCTGTTCGACTATGAGCGAGAGCATGCTGCTCGCGGCGGTGCTCGTCGACGGCGGCTATGCCAAAAACTGCGTCGCGGCAACGGGCAGCCACTTTGCCTCGGCTGAGCGGCAATACCGCTACCCGCTGGAGCTAGGCTGTACCCGTCCGCCGCAGTCGCAGTGGACGGTGACGGGCGCGGGCGCGTGCGTCATCTCCGCGGATACGGGCGATATAGCCATCACCGGCGCCACGATGGGCAGGGTGCGCGACTGGGGAGTGACCGACGTGAACAATATGGGCGCGGCGATGGCCCCCGCGGCGGCGGACACGCTCATACGCCACTTCAAGGATACAGGCACGCAGCCTTCCGACTACGATATAATCGTCACGGGCGACCTCGGCGCGCTCGGCAGCAGAATACTCAAGGACCTCATGTGGGAAAAGAGCTTTGATATCTCCAAAAATCACGTCGATTGCGGCGAGATAATATATAAAGTGATAGAGGACGAGTTCCAGGGCGGGAGCGGAGCGGGCTGTTCGGCCGTGGTCATGAATTCATACATCTTCACAAAGATGAGCGCGGGACTGTATAAGAGGGCGCTGTTCGCCGCGACGGGCGCGCTGCTCTCCACCGTGTCATCGGGCCAGGGAGAGAGCATCCCTTGCATAAGTCACGCCGTCGAGTTCAAAAGTCTTGCGCAGGGCGGCGTAAAGTAGGGGGGAGAATATGTTTACCGAAGAGATAATTGAAATACTGTTCATGTATTTAAAGGCCTTTGCCGTGGGCGGCGCTATCTGCGTGATAGCGCAGATCATAATAAACATAACTTCATTAACGTCGGGCAAGATACTCGTGTTTTTCATGCTCGGCGGCGTGGTGCTCACGGCTCTCGGGCTCTATCAGCCGCTTGTTGACTTTGCGGGCGCGGGCGCGACCGTGCCCATTTCGGGGTTCGGGTACCTGCTCGCAAACGGCGCCATAAAGGGGGCGGAGAAGGGTTTTTTCTATGCGGTGACGGGCTCGCTCTCCGCCGCAAGCGCGGGCGTCACGGCGGCGGTGGTGTTCTCGTTTATAATGTCGCTCATCTTCCATTCGCGCACAAAACGCAACTGATTTGATGTGCGGGGTAATTAACATAGTAATATGTGTGGCGTAAAAGCGGATGCGGCGCGCGGAAAATTTCCGCGCGCCGCATCAATGTCAATAAAATTATTATGACGCAGTTATACCGATTTTTTTAGACAGCTATTGTAAAAATGTGCGCGCCGTGATATAATATTTGTTGCAATGAAATCAAAATAAAGGTAACCCGATATGAAAGTTGTTATAATAGGCGGCGTTGCAGGCGGCGCTACCGCCGCGGCGCGCCTCAGAAGGCTCGACGAAAGGGCAGAGATAATTATATTCGAGCGCAGCGGATACGTGTCGTACGCAAACTGCGGGCTCCCCTATTACATAGGCGGCGAAATTAAGCGGCGCTCGGCGCTCACCCTGCAGACGCCCGAGAGTTTTAAAGCGCGCTTCAATATCGACGTGCGCGTAAACAGCGAGGTGGTCAGAATTGACCGCGCCAACAAAAAGGTATTTGTGCGTTCGCCCCGCGGCGAATATGAGGAGAGCTACGATAAGCTCATCTATTCCCCGGGTGCGCGGCCTATACTTCCCAACGGCACGCACGGCCGCCGCATCTTTACCCTGCGCACGGTGGAAGATACCTTTGCGATTGACGATTTTATAAGGGAGCAGTCTCCCCAAACTGCCGTCGTCGCGGGCGGCGGCTTCATAGGCCTTGAGGCGGCCGAAAATCTCGTCTCGCGCGGCATAAAAGTCACCCTCATTCAGGGCAGGGAGCAGGTGCTTCCGCAGACCGATTACGAAATAGCCTGTTTTCTGCATGCGGAGCTGAGGCAAAACGTAGTAAAGCTCGCCCTCTCGTCCAGGGTAGAGGGGCTTGAGGGCGCCGAAGGCGGCGTAAAAATTACTGCGGGAGGCAGGGAGTACGCCGCGGACTTCGCCATAGTCGCCCTCGGCGTTCTGCCCGAAACTCATCTTGCAAAGGAGGCGGGCCTTGCGCTCGGGTTAAAGGGGGCCGTTGTGGTGGACGAGCATATGCGCACGTCCGACAGCGATATCTATGCCGTGGGCGACGCCGTTCAGATAAAAAACAGCGTCACGGGCAAAGACGCGCTGTTTGCCCTCGCGGGCCCCGCAAACAAGCAGGGCAGGATCGCCGCCGACAATATCTTCGGAAGATCTGCAGTCTATACGGGCGGCATAGGCTCTTCTGTCATAAAGGTGTTCGGCCTCACCTGCGCGTTTACGGGGCTCAACTCGGCCGCCGCAGAGGCGGCGGAGTACGATTATGACAGCGTCGTGCTCTTCTCCGCAAACCACGCCACATACTACCCCGGCGCGCGCAACATGACGCTCAAGGTACTCTTTGAAAGGAGCAGCGGCAAGATACTCGGCGCCCAGGCCGTGGGCTATGACGGCGTAGACAAGCGTATTGACGTGCTTGCGACCGCCATAAAAGCCGGCATGACGGCGTATGAACTTGAGGAGCTCGACCTTGCCTACGCTCCTCCCTATTCGTCGGCAAAGGATCCCGTGAACATGGCCGGCTACGCCATTGAAAACGTTCTCGGCGGCGTAAAGCAATTTAATTGGCGGCAGCTTCCCGATGTGCTGGTAAACGCCGACAATTTCATCCTTGACGTGCGGACGGAGGAGGAGTTTGCGGGCGGTCACTTTACGGGTGCGGTAAATATCCCCGTCGACGAGCTGCGCGGCCGCCTGAACGAAGTGCCCAAAGATAGAAAGATATATGTCAACTGCCACAGCGGCTTGAGGAGCTATATTGCCTGCCGCATACTCATGGCAAACGGGTACGATTGCTATAACTTCTCGGGCGGATACCGTCTGTACGCCGCCGTAAAGGGCGAGGCAGAGGCGGCCGACATGTTGCGACACCCCTGCGGCGTGCCTGTAATCGACTGATTTACAGAGTACTATGTCACATATAAAATATAAACATAGCGGCGCAGAACGGGGGCAAAAAGCCCCGTTCTGCGCCGCTATGTTTTGGTTTTGCGCATAACGCACCCTTTTCTTGCAAAAAATAAAGTTATACAGCATGTTTGCAAAAATCAAGGAGCTGGCGGGGCGGACTGCCGGAATTTATAAATACTATTCAGATAAGCGCTTCACAACGGTGGCAGGCACGCTCGTCTATTTCTTTCTCATGAGCCTCGCGCCCTTTCTGTTCTGGCTGTCGCTCTTTTTCGGCGACGTCGATCTAAAAAGTCTGTCCTCATTTGCACTTTTTAATGCTATAATGCCGATCTTAAAGGAATTGCAGAGTTCCGCGGTGAGCGCGACATCGGGTGCCGGTATAGTATTAATGATCACAACGCTCTATTCGTCTACCAATTTTTTTTACCATTTGAGGCGCAGCGGCGAAATTATTTACGACGGCAAGTTTAAAAAGGGCGGCATAAAGCTGCGCTTAACTTCCCTCGGGCTTATTATTGTCACGGCTATACTTATTGCGGGAGCGGTCGGTGCGGTGGTAGCGGGCGAACAAATTTTGCGGATGGTGATGAATGCATATATGTCCCAATTTGTAATCTATTCTGTTGCTCTTGTTATAACAGTATTGGTTGCGGCGCTCATGAACATATTTATCTGTCCCTATAAGATTTCCTTCAAAGATGTGATCCCCGGCAGCCTGTTTACAGTGCTGCTATGGCTTCTGTGTGCGGGAGGCTTTGCCGTATATATGTACTTTGCAAACCCCGTAAAACTTTACGGCAAAATTGCGTCTGTCATCGTTTTTCTGCTTTGGTGTTATCTGATGATGAACAGTTTTGTGATAGGCGTAATTTATAACGGCAGGCATAACGTAAAGTTAAAGCACGCCCTCAACCCTTCGTGACATATTGTACGATTTTTTATAATTAATGCCCGCGCCGCAGATTGCGGCGCGGGCATCAAATTTTTAGCCTCATATCGATCTCACGGAAAAAGATTTTACTTTCGGCAAAAGATTCTTCGTGAACTCTTTTAATGGCACGCTCTCATGCAGGCTATCGCCAGCGCGCCCGGGCCTATGTGGCAGGAAACCGAGAGCGAGAGGGGGTCGACAAATTCCACGGGCATACCGAATGCCTCTTCAACTTCTTTTTTGAATATTTTAGCCTCGTCGTCCTTGTCGGTATAAGCAACTGAAAGTTTCAGCTCATTCTTGATATCGGCAAATCTCGTTGCAATATCATGCTTCACCGCGTCGATCATGGTGGTCTTTGCGTCGTGCAGCTTTCTTACCTTGGCAAACTGGTCGAGTTTTTCGCCCTGGATCTGCAATACGGGCTTAATTTTCAAAAGCGTGCCTATCATCGCCACCGCGGGAGTGAGTCTGCCGCCCTTTTTAAGGTATTTAAGCGTGTCCACCATGATATAGATACTCGACTGCATGGCAGTCTCTTTGAGCCATTCGGCAATTTCTTTTGCATTTTTACCCTGTTTTGCCAACTCTATCGCATCGTAAACGGCGCTTTTCTGCGTAATGGATATCCTTTTGTTGTCCACAACGTATACCTTGCCGGCAAATTCCGTTTCGGCAAGGTGGGCGAGGGTGTGACAGGTCTCTGAAAGTCCGCTCGACATGGGTATGCAGACAATATCGTCATATTCCTCGAGCAGCTTCTTCCAGAGTTCGCCTACGTCGAATGCGCTCGGCTGGGAAGTGGATACCTGGCAGCTGTCGTCCTTAAGTTTTTCATAGAACTGTTCCTGGGTAAGGCTTATGTCCTCCAAAAACTGTCCGCCGTTTATAAGTACGGGCATTGGAATGGTGAATATTCCAAGCTTCTTGGAAAGGGCCTGGGTAATACCGCTGTTGCTGTCGGTAACAATTGCTGTTTTCATGATTTGAACTCCTGTAAGATTTAATAAAAAACTTATGAATAATTATACCGCATATTAATTGATAAGTCAACAATTAGTGAGTGAATGGCATAATAAAAGAGCGCATGGCAAAATTTTGCCATGCGCTCTGGTTTTTACCGAAATAGAATGCCGATTATAAAATTTCAGCTTTTATAATTCTGCAATGCATTCAATCTCAACGAGTGCACCCTTGGGTATATCCTTTACGGCCACACAGCTCCTAGCGGGACGGGAGGTGAAGTACTTTTCATATACGGCGTTGAATGCCGCAAAGTCAGCGATGTCAGCCAAAAAACATACTGTTTTAACAACTTTGTCGATGGAAGAACCCGCGGCTTCGAGAAGCGCGGCAACGTTTTTGCATACCTGCTCGGTCTGGCCGGCGACGTCATCCGCCTCAATGTTTCCGCTTGCGGGATTTACCGGTATCTGGCCGGATGCAAAAACAAGTCCGCCGGTAATTTTTGCCTGCGAATAGGGGCCTATCGCCTCAGGTGCGTTTTTTGTTTCAACTGTTTTCATGATATCCTCCTTAGCACTCGGCTAACTTCAGCTTTTTACGAGCTTGAACCCGCTCGAAGTAAGTTTGTCCTCGATTTCTTTTATGTGTGCAAAGTCGCGGGTCTCAATGGTCAGGCGCAGGTAGCACCCGTTCACGTCCGAACCTTCGCTGCTCCTCTCATGCAGAACTGCGGTAACGTTGCCGCCGCAGCCTGCAATTATCGCCGAAACTGCAACAAGCTGGCCGGGCTTATCCACAAGCTCTATTGTCATAGTGGTCGTCCTGCCGCTCATTAAAAGTCCGCGGTTTATAACGCGCGATAAAATTGTCACGTCTATATTGCCGCCGGAGATAAGGCATACAACCTTTTTGCCTTTCAGATAGGGTATCTTTCCGAACATCACCGCCGCAAGAGAAACGGCGCCCGCGCCCTCGGCTATCATCTTCTGCTTTTCGATGAGAGCAAGTATAGCCGCCGAAACCTGGTCGTCCGTCACGGAAACCATGCCGTCGACATACTTTTCGCACAGCTTGTATGTATGTTCGCCCGGCTCCTTGACGGCGATGCCGTCGGCAATGGTTGAAACCGAACTTAAAGTCTCTATTTTGTGGTGCTCAAGCGACTGCACCATGCTGGGCGCGCCCGAAGACTGTACTCCGTAGATTTTTATATTCGGATTGAGCGACTTCACTGCATATGCAACGCCGGAAATCAGTCCGCCGCCGCCCACGGGCACGACGATAGCGTCAATGTCTTTGAGCTGGTTAATTATCTCAAGGCCGATGGTAGCCTGGCCAGCGATCACGTCGTCGTCATCGAAGGGGTGGATGAATGTATAGCCCTTTTCTTCGCGCAGTTTTTCGGAATAGTTGTGCGCGTCGTCATAGACGCCCGGTACGAGCACGACTTCGGCGCCGTAGCTCTTTGTGGCCTCGACTTTTGATATGGGCGCACCGTCGGGCATGCAGATAATGGATTTGACGCCGAACTTTTTTGATGCGAGCGCAACGCCCTGCGCGTGGTTGCCTGCAGAGCAGGCCACAACTCCGTGGCTCTTCTCCTCATCGGTGAGCTGTGAGATCTTGTAGTAGGCGCCGCGCACCTTGAACGAGCCGGTCACCTGCAGATTCTCCGTTTTTAAGTAGACTTCGCAGCCGCTCGTCTCTGAAAGAGTGGGGGAGTAAATGATGTCCGTCTCTCTTGCAACGTCTTTAAGCACATAGGCCGCGTGATAAACTTTGTCTAATGTAAGCATAAACAGCCTTCTTCAATTTGTTATTTACGCTATTATATAGCGCCTCAAAAAAAATGTCAAATAAAATGTTGCGCGGGGTAAATCGCGCATGTCGTCGTCGACTGATGATGCAAAACAATAATGCATTTATGATGTACTATGCGTGACATAAATACGCATTTTGTACTTGAATTACTCTTTGTCGGGCGGCTGGCCGACGTGTGCTTTCCATTGGCATTCGCTTATCTCGAATTCGGAAAATACCGCCGTGAACGAGGAGTTTTCGGGGCTGCACGCGTATATGCCGAAGGGAACTTTCCCCGTGGCTGCGGGCATGTGGCATATCCTCATCTGGCTGAAGTTCTTCCCGTCGAACGAACATTCGATGCGAAAATCATCCTCGCGTCGGCTGAGACGGTACCATATCTCCTTTACGTCGGCGCCTATGGCGGTGGTGGCCCAGTCCGAAAAGCCGCTTGCCGTGACCACGCTGCCAAGATGCTGGAATTTGTTGTTTTCATGCTCGCATGAGCCCTTAAGCCAGTTTTCGCTGTTATAATACACTGCCACGCCGCACTGGTCAAAGCGGTGCGCCGCATTTTTAAACTGTGTTTTAACGGTAAACGAAAAGAATTTTTCGTCGGTTTCAGTCTGCAGCAGTGGAGCGCTGTCGTTGCGGAAGTGGTAATACGTCCTCTGCCAGAGGTCGGTGTGCGGTTTTGTAACGATCTCAATTTTGCCGTCCGCGGCCGAAAAACTTTCCGGTGCTCTCGTCCAGCGCCACTCTCTGCCGCACATAATAATTTTATCCATATTGCTGTCCCTATTAATTTATTTATCATGTTAATTCTACCATAGAATTGATTTTTATGCAACCGTGAGTAAGTTTCGTTTTTATCTTAGTGCGCGTCTTTGTCTGCTGTTTTTCTGTTTTGCGTATTTGCTTGCATTATGCTGTCCCGGGTGTTATAATTTAGCTGTAAAAATACCCGAGGAGATTTATATGAACGCTAAAACAAGACGTGCAAAAAAAACTTATGAAGATATAAACAGGCGCCTGCGCGCCCTGTCGCTCACATTCTTTTTAAACAGTTGGGAGGAGGAGCATATGCCGCCTGCCGCAAGGACATACCGCAGCGGTCAGCTTGTCGAGCTCTCGTCAATGGCTTATGAGCTTCAGACGGGCAGGCGCTATATGGTCAGCATAGAGAATCTCTATGCCGACCGTGAAAATCTCGACCCTGTATTGCGGCACGAGGTGGAGGAGGCCAAGCTGAACAGCGACAAGCTTGCTAAAATCCCCAAGGAGGAATATCTCGCCTATCAGAACGTGCTTTTGGAGTGCTATCCCGAAAATTTCGTAAAGGCCAAAATCACCGGTGATTTCAGCATCGTAAAGCCGTATTTAAAGAGTATTCTCGAATATAACCTTAAGTATGTCAGGTGGGAGGAGACGGACAAACTAAAGGGCTACGACGTGCTTTTGGACGAGTATGAAAAGGACATGACGGTAATGAAGTACGATGAGTTTTTCGATTTGATAAAGACCGAACTTGTTCCCTTTATAAAAAAGGTGCTGTCCGCACAGCGCCCCGTCCACCCCGCGTTTTCAACGCGCACCTTCCCCGTGGAAAAGCAGAAAATTTTCTGCGAGTACCTCGGTACGGTGATGCTGTTCGATAAGAACAAGACGATGATAGGGGAGAGCGAACATCCCTACACAAACAATAACGGCAACTGCGACGTGAGGATAACCAATCACTATTACGAAAACGACCTCGCAAGCTCCATCTTCAGCGCCATTCACGAGATGGGGCACGGCCTGTATGAACTTCAGGTTTCCGACGATTTGCAGAGTACTATGTCTGGTAGAGGAGCCTCCATGGCTCTGCATGAAAGCCAGTCGCGCTTCTTCGAAAACAACGTCGGCCGCAGTCGTGAGTTCTGGCAGCGCCACTTCCCCGTGCTCAAAGACCTGTTCAGAGAGGAACTCGAGGGCGTGGAACTTGACGACTTCGTGCACTACATAAATCACGCCGAAGCGGGTTTTATCCGCACCGAGGCCGACGAGCTCACCTATCCCCTGCACGTGCTCATTCGATACGAGATAGAAAAGGGTATGTTTGACGGCACCGTGACAGAGGATAATGTAGAGAACATCTGGAACGCAAAATACAAGGAATATCTCGGGCTGGACGTGCCAGATGCGGGCAAAGGCGTCGTGCAGGACATGCATTGGTACGGCGGCAACATCGGCTACTTCCCCACATATGCGCTGGGTTCGGCTTACGCGGCGCAGATCCTCGCCGCCATGGGCAAAGACTTCGACGTATATACGGCCATGGGCGATGAAAACGTCGGCAAAATTGCAGCATGGCTCAAAGAGCATATCCATAAATACGGCTCCTCCAAGTCCCCCGCCGAAATTTTTGAATGCGCCGTCGGCGCGCCCTTTGACCCGCACTACTACATAGACTATCTCAAGAATAAGTATTCAAAGCTCTGCGGGATAGAGGAGTGAGCAAATATAGTTCTGCAGTGTGAGCGTAGTTTGGCGGTACTTTTGACCGCTAAAAATAAAACTCAAGTAATATAAACCGCCCCGCGGGCGCCGCTTGCCGGCGTCCGCGGGGCATAGTTGTTTATAATATGAAAATGAATAGCCAATAGAATAACCAATATTATATATAGGCAGATGAAAAGGGAGACTTTTCACAAATTTTTTATGCCGCTGTCACCGTGTAATACCGCGGCGGTCATTGTGGACGGCTATAATTATTTTCATGCAATACATAATGCAAACCGAGAGGTCGCTTAAAAATATTGCCGAGCGCAGGCTCAAAGCGTCGTACCTTGTGATACTTTTTGTCATCATCTCTTTTCTCGGGTGGTGCGGCGAAACTATTTATTTTGTGCTGCATTGGCACGACCTGACAGATAGAGGATTTCTTGCGCTTCCGCTCTGCACAATCTATGGTTTCTGCATTATTGCGATTTATCTCATAATAGGCACGCCGCGCGGAGGGAGACTCAATCCGCTCTTTGACAGGGCAAAAAATCTTGCGCCCTTGCCGCGCGCCCTCTCATATATCGGGCTGTACGCTCTTTATTTCGTCTTCGCTGCGCTCATTCCCACTATAGCCGAATTTTTTACGGCGCTGTTTTTTGACAAAGTTTTCGGAGTTATGCTGTGGGACTACAGTTACCATACATTCGACCTCTTCGGCTACGTCTGTCTGGAAATGACCGTCCTGTGGGGCGTGCTCATAATGTTTGCTATGGCGGTGGTATGGCCGCTTCTTGAAAGTTTGGTATTGCGCATACCTCCAAAGGCCGCAAAGCGTGTCGCCGCTGCGTGCGTACTTTTTATCTTTGCTGACCTCATTTTCAATTTTTTATACTTGCTTGTAAAGAAGCGTCGTTTGGTGCTATTTTGAACAGTTAGCTTTAAAACGTGCGGCGGGGGCGGAAAAAATTCCACCCCCGCCGCATAATGTTTATCTGCGTTTAATCATCTTGTCCCAGCATAAAAAATCGCCGTTTTCGGCCCTCATATAAAGGTATTCCGTTTCGGAATAGCCGCGCTTTTTATAGAGGCTCTTTGCGGGCAGCGAGGCCTCCACGATAACTTCGTCAAAAGTTTTAAAGAGCTTCTGCTCGGCAAATTCAAGCAGCGCTCCGCCAAAGCCCCTGCCCTGATATTCTGGCAGAACGTACAGCCGCTGGATTTCGTTGCCGCAAAGCGTAACAGTTCCGACGGCATTGCCGTCTGAATCGCGGCATAAAAACACTCTGCCGTCAGCGATATCCTCTGCGATGACCTCCTCATTGTGGTAGTCAAGGAATATCTTCACCGCGCCGCTCGGGTAATAATGGGGGTATACTTCGGATATCGTCTTTGTTGTAATATTGTGCACCGCCTGCAAATCTGCGGTTTCTGCTCTTTGTATTTTCATAAACATGTTTCCTGTTGATCGTCGGCAGGCCGATTTCCGCGAGCCCTGTCTTTCTTCATGTCAAACAGCCAAAGTGCAATTGCAACGGCTGTCGTCAGTAGAATCCCGACAATCAATATCAAGTTCAGTTTTAACACGAATGACGACAACATCACATTGACAAAACCGTGAAAGAGCATACACAGCGGCAGGCATTCAGACCGCTTATAAATTATGCCAAGCCAGAAACAGAGGAATATGCCAAGTGTAGCTTGTACCCAAAATGGCATTGACTGATTAGGGTGACCTTCTATAAACCAAAGCGGTAAATGCCATAACGCCCATATAACGCCGCACGCGAGAGCGGCAAGCGGGAATGTTATTTTCTTTGACAATGCAGGGTGCAAAATACCGCGCCAGCCTAATTCTTCCTCACCGCCGTAAATAAAGGTGGAACCAAGCAGGGAGATAAAAAAGTTCAACGCCGTCATTTGCGGGTTCCATTCCATTGAAGAAAGTCCCACAGTGAGCGTAACGAGGGCGGCAAACAAAAGGAAAAACCATATCCCGCGTTTTTTGTATGAAAACAAAAATTTTTTCAGTGAGTGTAGATATGGTCTGCCGTCAATGCAAAATAATGCTGCAATGGCTGGACCGAAGTTACCTATAATATATATAATTGTCGGCAATATGTCGCCATATACAAAATCAGTATATGCAACAAGTGCAGCTACGCCCCACCAACAAGCATAAGTTATGACAAATGTAATAATAAGATATTTCACAACCGCTTTTATCTTCATATAGCTATTATAGCATAGTAATGGAACGAAGTCACCTGTATGGGGTTATAAAAAAAGAAATAATCCGAACGCTCCGCCGACTAAAATCGGTTTCAGGTTCGGATTATACTCGTTTGGCGCAGAGAGAGGGATTCGAACCCCCGTACGTGTTCCCACGTAACACGATTTCGAGTCGTGCGCGTTCGACCACTCCGCCATCTCTGCACAGCCATTTGATTTTATAACATTTCGCGCCAAATTTCAAGCGTTTTTATGCCGTGAAAGACAAATATTTTATTTTGCCGCGCATTAACCGCTCTGTCTTATGTGTGTCATAGCTCATCGGCAATTTATTTTTTGCGCACGCCCAGAATATGTATGCCCCGCGCGCGTGCAAAGCTGTATGAGGATAGCGGCCGCATGAACGCGTCGTAAGAGTGAGCGGCGATAAAAATTCTTCCGTGCCTTACCGCTACTACGACGGGGGAGTGGTAGAAGTCGCCCGCGGCCGTCCCCAGTTGTACTATGTCGCCTGCTTCCAGTTTGTTCAGCTTCGCCTCTTCGGCGAACGGCCCCTCGCCCTCGTTGTCCGTCAGGAAGTTATAGAGATACTCCACACCAGTCCAGGCGGGCGCCCTGTTGTTTATATCTATGTAGTACCACCCGAAAGTCGGCGTAAAATTCATTACCGCCGCGCCCGCGTATATGCACTGCGAGGCGAAGTTTGTGCAGTCTCCGCCGATTCCGTCGAAGTTATAATAGCGCGGGTTGCGCCTGAACGCCCACATTCTTTCGTATTCAAACGCCGCCCGTCTGTCGTATTCAAAAGTTTTCATATCAATATTTTATGAAATTTTACATTTTTGCGTTCGCGGCCTTGTCACAGCTTACAGATGTGTTATAATTTATAAAAAAGGAGAGTGCAATGAAGATTATCGACGCGCACGCGCATGTCGTGCAGTATATTGCAGGTTTTACCTCGCGCGGGGAGTTGCGCGGAGTCGGAGGGGGAAGAGCGCGCTATGCCGACGGCAGCGAATTTCAGATGATCCCCGAAAGATTCGGGGATAGTTTCACCGCCGACGATTTGATATCTGTCATGGACAAAAACGGCGTTGAAAAGGCTGTGCTTCTGCAGGGGCAGTTCTTCGGCTTTCAGAACGAATACACCGCCGAGGCGGTGAAAAAGTACCCGCACCGTCTTGCAGGCGCGGGCTCATACGATCCGTTCTGCGCCAAGGCGGAGACGGTAAAACATCGCCTGTTCAAAGAACTCGGCTTCAGGGCCGTCAAGTTCGAAGTGAGCAACGGTTCGGGGCTCATGGCTTATCACCCGCCGATCGATCTGAACGGCGAACTTATGAATGTCTGCTACCGCCACGCTGCGGATAACGGCCTCATCGTCGTAATGGATATCGGCCGCCCGCGCAACTGCTGCTGGCAGGTCGAAAATCTTGCCGCGGCGATAAAAAATTACCGCGGGGTCACATTTGTGATCTGTCACCTGCTCGCGCCGCAGCGCACCGACATCGCTCTTCTCGGAGACGCCCTCTCAAAGCTCGCCATGCCAAACGTATATTTCGACCTCGCTTCGCTAGCTTCCAACCAGCAGCCCGAAACTTACCCCTATCCCACGGCTGTGGAGCACCTTAAAACGGCAAAGCGGATAGTTGGGGCGGACAGGCTGATGTTCGGCACCGACATGCCGTCCAATCTCTGCCGCGACACATATTCCGATCTTGCGGATTATATAACTCTTTCGGGAGTATTCGCGCAAAACGAGCTTGAGGATATATTCTATAACACGGCAAACGCTGTGTATTTCTGCTCAGGCGGGTATTAAGTTAAACAAGTAAGATAAGTGAAACTTATATCTGCTATTTAAAAAATTTTTGGATAAAAAAGGCATTTTACTGCCAAAATGGCTGTAAAACACTACAAAATCATAAAATATTAGCAAAACTTATAGCAAATATAAAAAATCGTTATAAAAAAATGCCCTTCATTAATTTGCAAAACGATAAGCGTGTGTTATAATTACTTCATTGAAATAAAGCGCGGATGTATCCGCTCACAGGAGTATTTTTATGACATATGTTGAGAGAGTTTTAAATGATCTTAAAGAGCGCAATCCCGGCGAGTCCGAGTTCCACCAGGCCGCAACCGAGATACTTACTACGCTCGCACCCGTAGTGGAGAAGCACCCCGAGTATGAAAAGGCCGGCCTTCTCGAAAGATTTGTCGAGCCTGAAAGGGTGGTAATGTTCCGCGTCCCCTGGGTAGACGACGAGGGTAAAGTGCATGTAAACAAGGGTTACAGGGTACAGTTCAACAGCGCGATAGGCCCTTATAAAGGCGGCCTTCGCTTCCATCCTTCGGTAAACCTCTCCATAATCAAGTTCTTAGGTCTTGAACAGATTTTAAAGAACAGCCTTACCGGCCTTCCCATAGGCGGCGGCAAGGGCGGTTCCGATTTCGACCCCAAGGGCAAGTCCGACAGGGAGATAATGGCGTTCTGCCAGTCCTTCATGACCGAGCTCTGCAGGCACATCGGCCCCGATACCGACGTTCCCGCGGGTGATATCGGCGTAGGCGGCAGGGAGATAGGTTTTCTCTTCGGTCAGTACAAGAAGATACGCAACGAGCACGTCGGCGTGCTCACCGGCAGGGGCCTTTCCTACGGCGGCAGCCTTGTAAGAACGGAAGCTACCGGTTACGGCCTCATCTATATCACCGAGGAGGCTTTAAAGGCCCGCGGCGACAGCTTCGAGGGCAAAAAGGTGGTCATTTCCGGCTCAGGCAACGTTGCCATCTATGCATGCCAGAAGGCTCAGTCTCTCGGCGCAAAAGTAGTTGCCATGTACGACTCGAACGGCTATATATATGACCCCAACGGCATCAATCTCGAAGTCGTTAAGGATATAAAGGAAGTAAAACGCGGCAGGATAAAGGAATATGCAGAGCGTGTTCCCGGCTCGACTTACACCGAGGGTTGCAAGGGCATCTGGACTATCCCCTGCGACATAGCTCTTCCCTGCGCAACGCAGAACGAGATCGACGAGGAAGCGGCAAAGACTCTCGTAAAGAACGGCTGCAAATATGTCGGCGAGGGCGCCAACATGCCTTCTACTCTCGAGGCGATCGACGTATTCCAGAAGAACGGCGTCGTATTCCTTCCCGCAAAGGCGGCGAACGCAGGCGGCGTAGCTACTTCCGCACTCGAGATGGCTCAGTCCTCCGGCAGAATGTTCTGGACGTTTGAAGAGGTAGACAAAAAGCTCAAGAACATAATGGTGAATATCTACCATAACATCGACGACGCGGCCAAGGAATACGGCTACGAGGGCAACTATGTGATGGGCGCAAACATTGCGGGTTTTGTTAAAGTTGCAGATGCAATGATGGCACAGGGCATAGTCTGATTAAATCGATTCTTGCGGCAAAACTAAGTAAACAAAGCTTTAAAAAGCTCTGTATAAAAAGCGGCGGGACTGCACGAGTTGCGGCCCCGCTGTTTTTTATAAAAAAATTATTGACAAACGATAATTTGTATGCTATACTATTATCGAAATTCGATAATTTAAGGGTGGGTATCATACGCAAAATAAACATGTTGCAATAAAAGTATGTATGGGAATATTGATTCCCGTGTGTATCGTGGTTGGCGCAGCCCTCGGGGCGTGGATGGCGAGGACGGATATATCCGGCATTTTAATAGCGCTTCCATTCATACCTACGGCTTTGCTGTTCAGATATATTGCCTCTGCGGACAGGCTGGTTGAGACCTTCGTTCTGCTTGGCGTAGTGGCGCTTCTCACATTTATCTATCCCGTGGTAAGGTCGATAAAAGCAAAAAAATTCAGTCGCAGGTTCTTCCTTTGGTTTCTGCCGGCAATATTCGCCGCGTTGACGGTGTTTTCGGGGCTTGAAGTGGTATTTACAATGATTTTCGCCATAGCATTCTACCTCACGCTTATTTTGTGTCTGCTGGTAGAGTGCAATGCAGCTCTCAACGCCGACAGTAAGAGATCTTTTAAGTACATAAGGCTGATATTGTGCGTGCTCATAATTTTGAATGTACTCTCCGTCTTTTTCGTGAACCCATATAATATATCTGACAATATGGTGGAAAGTAATTACGGAATGTCGTTGCACACATGTCTTAAATTTGTGCTCGATATAGTGGCTTTTGTTATAAATATGAGCATTTTATATCTCGGATTGAACATTACGGATACGCTCAAAGGAGATATCTATGATCCCGACACGATAGGCATGTTGGGCAAGCTCACAAAAAAGTGCAAGGTGTCTATAGTCTATTCGCTTCTTGCAGCAGTTTTTCTCTACGTTTCGATGCTGCTGTTTGCTTTAATGGGCGGCACGGTTACATACAGTTTTGATTTCTCGCTCATATCGCTGCTTACCGTCTGTCTTGTAATCATCTTTGCGGGAATTTTAAAGCGTTCCATTGCCGAGCATGAAGAGAACAAGCTTACAATCTGAGGCGGATAAAATGTCATGGCGATTATAGTTAAACTTGACGAGGCGCTTAAAAAGCGCGGCATAACTTCAAAGGAGCTATGCGAACTTGTGGGCATAACCGAGGCAAACATGTCTGTCTTGCGTAGCGGAAGGGCAAAGGCGGTGCGCTTTTCCACGCTCAATGCCATTTGCTATCATCTGAACTGCACTCCCGGAGATATTCTCAAGTTCGACGGTGCGGAGCAGGGGGAAGAGAGAGATTGATATATAAAGTAAAGCGGCCGCGTAAATGCGGCCGCTTTATCAATTCAGTTGACTAAAGCCGACAAATATTATAAAATAGTATACTGTAAGGGAATAAAACGAACCCGCCTTTAAATGCGTCTTTTGCATGCCTTGTCGTTCTTCCTCATTGCAATACAGAAGAGAAGAGTATTGCTGCTTCGTCATCGCGCCAATTCACCGCAAAATACGCTATTTAAAGGTGCAAGGC
>DVHB01000094.1 GCA_018712405.1 Candidatus Coproplasma stercoripullorum | reverse complement strand
GGGAGTGTACAAAGACGTACATGACCGAAAACACCCGTAAGCGCGACACAGTATTACGACGCTTATATGAAGTTTAGCGGGGATTAAAGAATGTTGAAATTATGACTTGCTGCGCCAGGTTATACGCCCCTTCGTCAGATCATAGGGGCTCATCTCCAGCTTTACCATGTCGCCCTCGATGATCCTTATATAGTTCATACGAAGTTTACCCGAGATGTAGGCCGTGATGACGTATCCGTTGGCGAGCTGAACTTTGAAATTGGCGTTGGGAAGGCACTCTATCACCCTGCCCTCGGCTTCAATCACATCGTTTTTAGACATCGTTTCCTCCGCTATTTTTCTGCGCCGACGGGGCGCCGTTTGCCGCGGCGCCGTATGCTTTAAGCGCCGAATATACTTCGCTGTCGAACACCTTGCCGCCGCATGAAAACTTTTCGGCGATGGACTCCGCCCTGTCGGGCAAAAGCCTCAAGTGTTTTAAGCTCTTTTTTTTAGGCGAGGCCAGCTTCTTATAGTTGCCGTCGACGACATATACAAAACCGTTCGGCAACACCTCCTTAATGAGGTAATACCTGCCCTCGTCCCTGCCCTGCGTGCTTTGCGCTATTCCGCCGGGAACCGCTTGTTTTACTTTCATAATGCTTGCGCTCACAGCGTTAAGATCTCTGTTCCGTCTTCCGTAATGAGCACGGTGTTTTCGTAGTGCGCCGAACTCTTTCCGTCCATCGTGCGGATCGTCCAGCCGTCGGCGGGGTCCTGCCATACCTTCCATGTACCCATGTTTATCATGGGCTCTATGCAGATGGTCATGCCCGCCTTCAGGCGTACGCCCGTGCCTCTTCTGCCGAAGTTGGGGACGGCAGGTTCCTCGTGCATGTCGCGGCCGATGCCGTGGCCGGTGAGAGCGCGTACCACGCCGTAGCCGTTGGCTTCGGCATAGGTCTGAACCGCATAGCCGATATCGTAGAGCGGTGTGCCTGCCCTGAGGCCCTCTATCGCCTTGAAGAAGCACTCCTCGGTGACCTTTACCAGCCGCCTCTTCTCTTCGGACACGTTTCCGATGAGGAAAGTGCGGGCGGCGTCGCCGTTGAAGCCGTTCTTTTCGGCGGTGATGTCTACGCTGACGATATCGCCGTCGACGAGTATAATGTCGTCAGAGGGGATGCCGTGCACCACCACATCGTTTACCGAAACGCAGGCGCTGGCGGGGAAACCCTCGTAGCCGAGGCTGGAGGGATACGCGCCGCAGGAAGTTATGTACCTGTATACGAGGTCGTCGACCTCCTTGGTGGTCATGCCCGCCTTTATGTTTTTGCCTACGAAATCTAAAGTTTCTTTAACTATCCTGCAGGATTCGCGCATGAGCGCGATCTCTTCAGGCGTTTTGATATTGATCATGTTATTTGTTGAACTCGCCGAGCGCCTTGCAGATCATGGCAAAAACCTCGTCGGGAGAGGCCGTTCCGCACTCTACCGTAAGCAGTTTGCCCTGCGCTCTGTAATAATCGATGAGGGGAGCGGTCTGAGTATTGTAAGTTTCCAGCCTTGCCCCCACCGTTTCGGGATTGTCGTCAGCGCGCTGATAGAGCGGCTGACCGCACTTTTCGCACGTTGTCCTCCCGCCGAGAGTGGAGATATGGTAGCTTGCTCCGCAGCTGCAAACTCTTCTGCCGCAGATCCTGTCCATAAGGAGGGCGACATCTACGGAAATGTTGACGCATGCGTCTATCTTTGCAAACTTATCGAGCTCCTGCGCCTGAAAGAGATTGCGGGGGAAACCGTCGAGCATAAAACCCGCGCCGCCCTTTATGTCGTCCCAGGCGAGCCTGTCTCTGACGATATCGCACGTCACCTCGTCGGGTACGAGCTTGCCCGCGTCGATATAGCTCTTGGCAACCTTGCCTATAGGCGTGCCGCCCTTGATGTTTGCCCTGAATATATCGCCCGTGGAGATGTGCACGAGGTCATACTTCTTTTCGAGATATGCCGCCTGCGTGCCCTTGCCTGCGCCCGGTGCGCCGAGTAAAACTATGTTCATTATTTTCCACCTTTAATGTCTCACGCCCATAACCGTTGCCGGCTGACGGGCCTACCCGCCCATAGCCGTTGCATAGATACGAGCAGTACGCGGAGCTGGCGGAAGTCGTGAAGGAACGTACACAGACGTACGTGACTGAACGAAGCCGTAACAGCGACAATGTAATGCGACGTATATATGCGACGGAGCGGTATGTTTTTTTACCCATAATCGGTGCAGAGAAGCGAGCAAGACACGGCGCGCGAGGAAAACCTGGAGGAGTTTACTGAGCGTAAATGACTGAAGGTTGCCGCAGCGCAACACGGTATTGCGACGCTTATATGTGCCGATTACTTGAGGAAGCCCTTGTAATTCTTCATCATCAGCTGGCTCTGCAACTGCTTATCCAGCTCGAGGGCTACGGATACAACGATGAGGATACCTGTGGTCGAGAATACGCTCAGAAGGCTGGTATCTGTGGTGATGCCCGTCGCCACGACCACAATGCTCAGGATCGAGGGAACGAGGGCTACCAAAGTGAGGTATATCGCGCCGAAGAGCGTTATTCTGTTGGAAATCTTTTTCAAATAATCGGCAGTGGGCTTGCCGGGACGGATGCCCTGGATAAAGCCGCCGTTCTGCTGAATGGTCTTCGATACGTCCTCGGGATTGAACTGCATCGACGAATAGAAGAACGAGAATGCAAAGATGAGGATGCACAGCGTTACCAGATAGATAAGCTGGCCGTACCAATGAGTAGACGAACCGGAGAACCACTCCGCAACGCCCTGCTCGAAGCCGCTGCCCGGCCAGAACAGGCTTGCCAGCATGCCGGGGAAGCTGATGATGGCGAACGCGAAGATGAGAGGCATTACGCCGCCGCCGGCTATCCTTATGGGGATCACCGTCGACTGACCGCCGTACATCTTGCGGCCCTTTACCTGCTTTGCATACTGGACGGGTATCCTGCGCTCAGACAGATCGACCGCAACTATAGCGGTAAACTCGAGAAGAGTGAGCACGAAGAAACCTATCAGTTCCCACAGCGGCGCGAGGCCCTGTGTACCGCCGAAGAGATCGCCGAACTTCTGAACTATCGTGATGCCGGCAGTGGAGATTATGCCTACGAAGATGATAAGCGATATGCCGTTGCCTATGCCGTATTCGGTGATCCTTTCGCCGATGAACATAACGAGCATTGCGCCGGCGGTGTATACCACCACAAGGAATATGCCGCCTATCCACGTAGCCGCGGTGTCGGACAGAAGTCCGCCTTCGCCGCCGCCGAACATTACAAGTTTAAGTGCGTTTTCTTCGCCGTTTATGGCTATGTTGACTATGATGCCTATTGCCTGCGCAACGGCGAGAAGTATTGTCACATAACGCGTTATCTGCGCTATCTTTTTGCGGCCCTCCTCACCCTGGCGCGAGAGGCGCTCGAGCGCGGGAATGCCGACGGTCAGAAGCTGAATTATAATGGATGCATTGATATACGGGCTGATACCCAGCGCAAACAGAGTTGCATTGGAAAGAGACGAGCCCGTTATCGACGACATCAGTTCGAGAAAGTCGTAATTTGCTATTGCGCTGCCGAATATGTCTGAATCAATGCCGGGCACGGGAATGTAACACCCGAGACGGAAAACCAGCAGAAGCAGGAGCGTTATCCAGATTTTCTTGCGGATTTCCTTAACTTTAAAACAATTTTTTATTGTTTCAAACATTTTTACCCCTTTGCGGCAAAACTGCCGCCAAATGAATTACAGGACTTCCGCCGTGCCGCCTGCCTTTTCGATTGCCGCTTTGGCGGTCTCCGAAAATTTAGCCGCCTTAACGGTTATCGCATTGTTAAGTTCGCCGTTTCCCAGCACTTTGAGGCCGGAATTGTTCTTTACGAATTTGGCGAGATTGTTTTCGACTACATAATCATAGTCTACCACCGTGCCCGCGGGCACGTCTGCAAGCTGGGAGAGGTTTATTATAAGGTAGCACTTCGCCCACTTGTTATGGAAACCTCTCTTGGGGATGCGCCTTGCGATAGGCATCTGGCCGCCTTCGAATCCGGGACGAACGCCGCCGCCCGAACGCGCCCACTG
>DVHB01000093.1 GCA_018712405.1 Candidatus Coproplasma stercoripullorum | reverse complement strand
ATGCACCTCCAAAAGTCTGTCCAACTTTTGGGGTGCATATCAGCAGTCTGGCTCTTCCCGTTTATACCATTCAATTACCGCACGTTCCGCCATGTCCGCAGGTATGTCCGCCGCAGGAATGGTCTTCGCCGTGCTCGTGATGCGTGCAGGCGACGTCGGGGTCATATTGCAGCTTGCCGCCTAAGAATGCCTCTACTGCATTATCGGCATTGCCGCTGACACCGCCGTAGAGTTCGATGCCCGCAGAAGCAAGGGCAGATTTTGCACCTCCGCCTATACCGCCGCAGAGAAGCACATTCACATTGCGTTCAGACAAAAATCCCGCAAGTGCGCCGTGCCCGCTCCCCTCCGTAGGTACAATTTGGGAGCTGACAACTTTCCCCTCTTCCACATCGTAAATTTTAAACTGTTCGGTGTGCCCGAAATGCTGAAAAACTTCTCCGTTTTCATATGTCACTGCGATTTTCATAAAATATTCTCCTTACAACAAATTGGCGGACAAAAATACATTGACATGCCCGACAAAACATGTTATTTTATTATTAACAGCATTATAGTATGCAATTTTTAAAATTGCAACTGTTTGAAGGAGAAATATATGAAATATTCTGCCCGCCTTTCCGATGCGACTCACCTTCTCGTATACATATATTTAAGTAGGGACGAGGGCGTTTCGAGTTCGACGATTGCCGTAAGCATAAAGACCAACCCCTCTTACATTCGCCAGCTTATGAGCAAACTTAAAGCCGCGGGGTTGCTTAAAGGTACGCGCGGAGCCGCCAAACCTGAACTTACCAAAGCGCCGCAGGATATAAACCTCCTCGATATTTACCACGCCGTTGAGGGAAATACCCCCCTCCTCCACCTCGATACGGACATAAACCCCGAATGCGGGATAGGGGTAAACGTACAGCTCGCCCTGCAATCGTTTTACGACGATATACAAAGAACGGCAGAGACTGCAATGGCAAACATAACGCTTGCAGACGTAATTAAAAAATATAACTTCCTCATCTCACGCTGAACGACGAAAAAATTTATATCTTTGCTTGACATAGTTAGTTCTATATGGTATTATTTTTGATACTATATAGAACTAAATTATTTTTTACGGCATTCCAAACATGTGCCGCCTCTGCTATCAGGAGATATATGTTAACCTGCATAAAGGACAAGATAAAAAATTTAAACATCGTCATCGGTTGCCCGATAGGGTGCAGATATTGCTATGCGCGCAACAACTGCCGCAGATTTCATATCACAGACGACTTCAACAAGCCCGAATTTTATGAAAGCAAGCTGCGTCTGTTCGACACGAAAGAGCCGAAGGTCTTTCTGCTTACGGGCATGAGCGACCTTGCCTACTGGCAGCCCGAATGGATAAAAAAAGTGCTTGAAAAGGCGGCAACCACTCCGCAAAACACTTATCTGTTTTTAACAAAGCGTCCCGAACGGCTGAATATACAAACCGACCTTGATAACTTGTGGTTCGGCGTGACCGTCACCTGCGCTGCGGAAAGAGAGCGTATAGAAATTTTAAAACGAAACGTGAAGGCCAAGCACTATCACGCCACGTTTGAGCCGCTCTCAGACGAGGTCGGCGAAGTTGACTTTACAGGCATTGAGTGGGTAGTGCTAGGCACCGAAACGGGAAACTGCAAGGGTAAAACACCGTCCGAGAAATGGTGGATAGACGGGCTGTATGCACAGGCGAAAGCCAAAAATATTCCCGTGTTTATGAAGGAAGATTTATTCACTCAGGGCATTATCACGGAAGACGGAATGATACAGCAGTTCCCCGAGGAGTTTAAGTTATGAGCAAGCGACAGGGCGGATTTTTAATATCCAAGATAAAGCAGATAGGCGGGCGTAAGTTCGATAAGATTTTGCAGGAGAAGAATATCGACGCATTCAACGGCGCACAGGGCAAAATACTCTATGTTTTATGGCAGGGAGGCAAGATGACCGCGACCGAAATTTCAAAGAAGAGCGGGCTTGCCAAGACCACCCTCTCCGCAATGCTTGCGCGGATGGACGAACAGGGACTGATTGCCATGGAGGAGTGCGCAACGGATAAACGCAGCGTTTGCATATCTCTCACCGATAAAGCCGCCGCACTCAAAGAGGAATACGATGCCGTCACGCGCGAGATTGAGAACATATATTATAAGGGCTTTACCGACGGCGAAGTTGAGCAATTTGAAAGTTACTTAAAGAGAATACTTGTAAATCTGGAAGGGAAATGATGGACGACGTTAAGATTGCACATATAAAAGTTAAAACAGTGCTCACTAAATCAAACCTGCCCATTGCGGGCTATTCTGTAAACCCATACGTGGGCTGTACGCACGCATGTAAATATTGCTATGCCTGCTTTATGAAGAGGTTTACGGGGCACGAAGAACCGTGGGGAACCTTCCTCGACGTAAAGCATTGGGAAACGATTAAAAACCCGCAAAAGTATGCCGGTCAGACGATGATTGTCGGCTCGGTGACGGACGCGTACAATCCGCAGGAGGAAACATTCCGCCGCACACGCGCCTTTTTAGAGCAAATGCAGGGTAGCAGAATAAACCTTATTATCACCACCAAGTCCGACCTGGTGCTGCGCGACCTCGATTTGATAAAGACATTCCCCTCTCCCCTTATAAGCTGGTCTATAAACACGCTCGACGAAAACTTTAAAAACGATATGGACAGAGCCGTTTCCATCGAGCGCAGAATTGCGGCTATGAAAAAATGCCACGAAGAGGGCATACGCACAACCTGCTTTATATCGCCCATCTTCCCCGAAATAACAGAAGTATTTGAAATAATAGAGCGGATAAAGGACTTCTGCGACTATATCTGGCTGGAAAACCTCAACCTGCGCGGCAACTTCAAGGCTCAGATAATGGAATATATCGGGGAAAAGCATACCGGCTTGCTGCCGCTCTATCAGCAGATATACAACAAGAACGACATGACATATTGGCAGGTTTTAGACCAAAAAGTGGCAGAATATGCCGCGGCGAACGGCTTTATGTATGTAATCGACGAAGAGCCCTTCCTCCGCAACCCCACGGGCAAGCCGATTATTATAAACTACTTCTATCACTCACAAATAAAACAATCGGCAAAGAATAAAAATTGAGCACAAAAAATCTCCGCAAAATTTTGCGGAGATTTTTTTACTTTAAGAAATCGATAATTGCGGTGCCGTCGGAAACGCCCATATTATAGAAATTTTCCATTGCCGTTTTATCGCGCGTGAGCGTATCCATGCCGCAAGTGTCTTTGGGTGCGACTATCAGAAGTCTGCCCTCCTTTTCGTACCTTTCGGCGAGTTCCACGCCCGCGTTATAGTTTTCGGCACGCCTTTCCAGCCCTGCCGCCGCAAGCGGATACTTTTTGCGTATGAAATGCGCCAGCTTTTTATCCTTTTCCGGTGTGCGCCTGGTAGTGCGCGGCTTGGTTAATATTAAAACGACCTTATCGCACCCCATGTCGAACGCCTTTTTTACGGGCACGGGGTCGCTGACCGCGCCGTCGTAATAGGGTACGCCGCCGATTACATACGGCCGGCACACAAAGGGTATCGCGCTCGACGCCTTGAATATGTCGTAGTTGTCCTGCGCCAAATCGGATTTATCGAAATACTTTGCCTCGCCCGTGAGCGCGTTGGTCGCCACCACGATAAATTGTGTCGGGTTGGCAGCTATTGCGGCATAGTCAAGCGGGTTTTCGCCGCCTGAGTTACTCAAAGTGCCGTAAACATAATCAAGGTCGATATAGCTCCCTTTGAAGATAAAGTTGGAAAAGCTCATATACTTTTTGCGGGCGGTATATTCGGTGTAGAACACATAGTTTCTTCCCCTTTGCCCGGCGAGGTAGGATGCAATGTTCGCGCTGTCTGCCGATACGCCTATGCCTAAATCAAAAGATATACTCTCGTCCATGCACCTGTCGAATACGCCCGCGGCGTATATTCCGCGCAGCCCTCCGCCAACATCTATAACAGCCGTCTTCATACAAATCTCCTCCGAAAACTTTCCCGTATATTAAAAAATACAAAGGCCCGCCGCGAAACAAAATCTTAAGAATATTTGTCAGTGTTGCCGCGGCAACACTACGGGGCATGCCCCGCAAAAATATAACAAATTTTCTTTATTATAGCATACATTTAAAAATATTTCAATATCAAATATAAAATTTTATATACACACACCGCAGGGTTACAATAGATGTGAGACAAAGGGCATTTAAACACTCAGTTTTACATTTTTTCTTGATAAAAATAGACTGAAATTACGCCAGCCAAAATAATTCCAGAATTGAATAAAAGTAACGGCCGCCGCGGAAAATTCCGCGGCGGCCGTATTTATGGGGAAAAGTATGTGAGCTTTATTTTTTGACGCAGCCGATGCAAGGTTTTATATTTTTGCCTCACGCAACACGTAAGAAAAGCCTTAAGTTTTGGGCTTCTTTTCCTTTACCTTCTCCCAGCTGAGTCCGTTGCTTTTTACCTGCAATTTATATTCTTTTACGGGCCTCTTTACTTTTATGAACGTGCACAAATCTTCGCATCCGTCGGCTACCGCCCTTATATTATTGTCGGGCAAAAGTTTTATTCTGAACCTGAATATGCCCGTGCCGCTCTTTTTTGCTATAAGCTTACCATTGTTGTAGAGGGTAACCTCGGATGTGTTGGAATATACCTTTATTTCCGCCGTTCTGCCCCAGCGCTTTTTAAAGCGCTGGCCGCAAATGTGAACAAACTTCTGTTCTTGGGGATCCAGCCAGAACGCCTTGTAGAGATAATATGCGTCCTTTCTGATTTTTCTGTCGAACGTGACGAGGCCCTTGTGGTTTTTACCGGCGTCGCCACCCTGGTTTCTGCCGTCGGAGCCGCAGTCGGCCAAGAGCCACACATATGTGCCCCAGATATATCTCCTCTTGCGTACGATATCTATGTAGTGTTCGTGGAAGATGCACTGGAACTCCTCGCTGTTGTCCATGGCCCTGGGATGCTTGCTGTGTATATTCGGCATGGCCTCCGCGCCGAACTCGGCAAGTCCGACGGGCGTTTCGGGATAGCGCCTGTGGAAGGAATCAAGCGTCCAGCCTGCCCAGTAGTATATGGGTATATACCAACCATAGTAGAGGTTGTACGACACCACGTCTGTGATGTGCGCCACCTTTTTGTGTTTGTTCATTACCATGTAGCACGTGAGCGTGGTTATCCTGCCGGGGTCCTCGCTGTGGCAGAACTCGTTCAGCTTTTTGTGCATTTTTATGGTATCTTCATTTATCTTTTTTATGGTTATCTCGTTCGAGAGCAGCCAGAAAGCTATCGAGGGGTGGTTATAGTTCTGCCTTACGAGCTCGCGCATCTGTTGCATGGCGTTTTCGTCGCCCGTATCCATATGTTCTGAGATATACGGTATTTCGGTACTGACCACTATGCCGTATTTGTCGCACAGATGATACACATAGGGATCGTGCTGGTAGTGCGTAAGCCTTACCGAGGTTGCGCCCATCTCATACAGCAGCTTTATATCCTCTTCCTGCATCTCCCTTGTGACGGCGTTTCCCACTACCGGCCAGTCCTGATGCTTGCAACAGCCCTGAAGTATGTAATATTCGCCGTTTAAGTAGAAGCCCTTATCGGTATCTACGCGGAAATAGCGGAAGCCCGTGTAATCTTCAATGCAGTCGTACAATTTACCGCCTGCATACAGCTCTGCGCGCACCTTATAAAGATACGGGTCCTTTCTGCCGTTCCAAAGGCGGACGGACGGCACGGCAATTTCACTGCCGGGAACACCCTGCGCAACTAAATTACCTTGCGCATCGAAAACGGAGATCTTTACTTCGCCCTCGCCGCAGAGGTGCACCTCGGCCTTGACCGAGCCGTTCTTACCCTTTACAGAAGATGTTATTTTAATTGGCGGCGCACAGTCGGTGCCGAACGCAAAATGGTTGCGCGGGACCAGGATCATATACACATCCCTGTAAATTCCGCCGTAGAACGTAAAGTCGGCGCGCTGGGGATACACCCTTCTGTTTGGCGAATTGTCCGCCGTGACGGTGAGCAGGTTATCCTCCCTCAGATAGTCGGTAACATCTGCGCAAAAGGCGGAGTAACCGCCCTCGTGGCGGCAGACGAGGACGCCGTTTATGAACACCTCGGCCTCGGAATTTACCGCGTTGAACAGGAAAATACACCTGCCGCCCTCCTCCACTTCGGGCATGGGAAACGATTTCTTATACGTGCACTTGCACCGCTTGAAGTCGTTTTTACCGTCCTGTCCGTCTATGCCGTTCCATGTATGGGGCAGATTTACTCCCTGCTCGTCCTTGCCGGGCATCAGAAAATGCCAGCCTTCGTTAAATAAAATTACCTTTCTCATTGGTTATCCGCCAAAATCTGATTTTAAAAAGGAGAAGGATGTTTCACCAAACAGGCGAAACATCCTTCAAAAGGAGTAGGTGAGAAAAAACTCAATCTTTAAAACTTGCCACAACGGCAGCTATTGTGCTTATGCCGAACAGTGCAACAAAGATTAAAGCAACAGTAAGATTTCCGCCAAAGAAATCGACACCTGCATATATATCCGCAAGAGGATATGCAGTTTCAACTATATGTCCCGCAAAGCCTACGGAATAGAATATTACCGGAACGATCCTTCCAAATTTGAAGCGAAAATTTTCAAGCACGAGGGCGACGAGCCCGCCGACAAATATAAATACTACATTTGTCACAGAGAATACTCTGTCCATCTCCTGCCCTTTGATAGCAAAATAAACTATCAGATACAGGATCGCCGATACTATGGCAAGCAAAGCCGAACCGAACGCAAGATAAAACCCAAGCTTTCTGTCGCTGAAATAATTTTTTACGAACTTCATCTTATTTTACCTCCCGTCAGCCGTATCATTCTTTTTTGAATGACGTCTTTCGGCAAAATAGGCTGAGTATATGAACATTGCCGCCGAAGCAACAGTTATAACGCCTATAACCACGCACGCCGTAATTATAGCAGGCTGCCACCAGGGAACAAAGTCCTCAACAACTACGCCCTTGGAAAGGCCGTTTACAAGCGTTGTACGGCTCATGGAATAGAAATAATACTTTGCCGCATCGCGCAATCTCTGCCATACATAGCCATCCTTACTGCTGGCTATCAGGCTCATTACCTCTGTGGAACGATCGGGATCGTTACAAAACTGGGTGCTGCCTGCTACAAGGCAATCTGCCGTGAACATATACTGGGAGGCGTCTTTGGACGAATCGGTCATGTTTATGCCCTTAAAGCCCCACTCATTCCTGGTGACGCCTTCAAGCGATACCGTATCGCTCGCCGCGGGCACGCATCCGATCCTGTTATATGAAGTCATTACGCCGAGCGAACCGCCGGCGGAGGACATTGCGCCTTCAAAGCCCTTGAGATAGATTTCCCTGTAGGTCTGTTCGGTCATAAATGTTGCAACGCCGTGACGGTTTGTCTCCTGGTCGTTGGCCACAAAGTGTTTAATAAGGCTCACGAGGCCCTTTTCGGCCATAGCGCCAGCCTGCTCACGGCCGCAGATGTAAGACATTATCGCATCTTCGCTATAATATTCGGCATTCCTGCCCGAGTAGGGCGTTCTGTGAATATTGGCGCCGGGAGCGGAGATCTGCTTTTGAGAAACATAATAGCTCTCTTCCGCCATAAAATAGCCGCGGTCGCTAAGCACGTCTTTGCTGAACGAAGAAGCCGTAACTATCTCGGCATTGAACAGTATACCGCCGATCTCAAGACCGGAAGGTCCGTTGCCGTAGTTATAATCGGGCATATTGATGGAATCTATCTTCTTTATGCCGCGCTGGTCGCCCACAATTCTGCACAGTTCGCTGAGCGAAAGCTGGTCGATGAACTGCTCCCACTTTTCATCGTCATCAAAATCAACGTCGCGCATCTCAAAAAACTCTATGTCGCTGTCAACCGACTGCTTGAATTCCGATACAGAGGGTGCGTCGGAAGGTTTTTCATACTGCGCGTTTTCCATAAGGTCCTTTATGACGTCTGTGGCAGTTATCCCTAAAACGGGATCAGGGAAAGTATTCCAGTCTGACCTGGTCAGATAGGTAACACTGTCTTTGATAAAGTAATTCAGATCCCTGTCGTCGAATAAATTCGACACCACTTCGCCTGTATAGGGAGAAGTTGCATAGGTCACATTGTCAAGTTCGTCAAGCGTTACTTTATATGCCTTCTGGCTGTCGCCTGCGACCTGATTGCCGTTTTCATCATATAATCCCTCGACGCCGCGCGCAGCGAGAACGTTGTTGAGCGCATCGTGCGCATTTTCACCTATCGAGAAGTAATAGTCGCCCGCATCAAAGACATAACATCCCGTCTTTGAAGTGTCCGCGCCGTTTACAGCGTTTTCGTCATAAGTTGCAAACAGATAGTCGCTGAACGTAAGAGTTATTTCTTCAGACTCACCGGGGCCGAGCTCGATGCTCTTCTCAAAGTCGACGAGCTGAATCGCGCTCTTTTCGGCCTGTCCCTTTTCCCAAGGGAGCTGTACATACAACTGTACGACATCGCGCGACTTTCCGGAATAAGTTTCATCACCGCCATTTTTAACGTTAACTTTTACCGTCACCTCATGCGACTCCATATTCCAGTCAACCGATACGAGTTCCTGGGTGAAATCGGCATAAGACATGCCGCTTCCGAACGGGAAGACTATTTCATCTGCATAATTCCACTCACTTCCGGCACTTGCGTAGATGCCCTTGGAAGAGTTTGCGTTATTCACGCCTGAAACAAGGTCATTATACCTCGTTTCGTAATACTTATAGCCTACATATATGCCCTCTGAATAAACGAGATAGCTGTCCCTGTAGAGCGAACTGAGATTTGTAAACCCGAAGTCACCGGTGTTCTGCATAGCCGGAGATGATAAAGAGTTTGCCGCATATGTATCGACGAGGCGGCCTGAAGGGTCGGCGTCGCCCGATAAAATATCGGCAACACCCAAAAAGCCGTACACACCGGGATATGCGATCCAGAGGCAGGCATCCGCGCCATACTCTTCGCTGTCGAGCCAGTCAAGTTCTATAGGGTTGGCACTGTTTAAAATTACTATGACTTTATCAAAATTTTCATTGAGCAGCTTTAAGGTCTCCCTCTCTTCGGTGTGCAACGAAAGTTCGGGAACACCCACCGGTCCGCTCTGCCAGTCAGGCGTTTCGCCCATGCCGTGATTGAGGTCGCCCTCCTCACCGCCGTAGCGGCGCATTACATATACAGCCGCATCGCCATAGACAGAAAACGACGACTTAACGCTATCATATGTGCTGGCAGGCACCTCGCCTATATTACCCAAAAGGTTATAGCTTGTATCGGCAGAGTTAAGGACATCAATGACATCCTGATTGAGCTTGAAGCCTTCATCGGAGAGCGCATCGATAAGGCTCACCGTGGTCATATTGCCGGAAGCGCTTGCACCGCTATGATAAATAGGATTAACCGCACCGCCGCCGATGAGCGTAAGGTTGTCGCCCTTTTCAAGCGGGAGCGCATTGTTCTCATTCTTGAGAAGAACGCTGCCCTGTATCTGCGAATCGATCAGATACTCTTTAAGCGCGGCCCGCATTTCTTCCTGGCTGGAGTAATCACTCGGAATATAGTTAGTATCGTCTGTAACATCCTGGGTAGGCGGAGTCGTTCCAAGCACTCTGTTCACATCGCCGGCACGGGTAAACGCCAGATTTCCGAGAAAAATGGCGAGAGCCAGCACAAGTATCAGAACAGAGGTGAGCCCTGCCCACAATTTGCGGTTTTTAAGCATTTAATATTCTCCTTATAACTTGTAAGGCTTTTAAAATGTTTATTCGCCGTATTCAAGCGAAATGAAGGTGAGCTGGTCTTTAACCGTATCTGCCTGGGCAACGACCTGCTTGAAGGCATTCTTTGACAGATAACCTTCGGCCGTCTGATTGGGAGTGCCTTCAGGAATAACGACCTGACCTGTAGACATATCGATCTCTCCTTCCCTCGTGGCCTCGCCCATCTCGTCAGTCCAGTTGCTCGTATCGAGATAGCAGGTATCATCGCTCTTTGAAACTATCCTTGTAGGAGTTTCGAGCGTTATTTCAAGCAGATCGGGATTGAGCGAATTGGGAACAGATGTATAGTCGCCGTAATACTTTATTATAGAATTATTTCTTTCATTGCCCTTTGCATCATTGCCCTCCTCGGGAAGCACCAGCGCGGAGAATGTGGAGGATGATACTATAAGGCAATAGGTATTATCTTCGTATATCGTAAGTTCCTGCTGCGTGAACGTTGTGGTATAGTAGTTAAAACCGGGACGCATATTTGAATAAGTGAGTTCTGCAGGCGTGAGATATACGCCGGTAACATCTGCCTGTGACCCGCCGCTGCACGCGCCTAACGAAAGCGCAGCCGCCGCCGATACTACTGCAATTGCCGCTATCATAAGTCCTTTTGTAAATTTTTTCATAATTAGCTCCTTGATAATTTTGATTTTAATTTTCCCCCCGCGCCGTCAAAGCGCGGGCAATTGTTCCGGTTCAATGCCGTGCAATAATAGATTCGGCATATCGCCGCAATATTTTGCCTATGAAATCTTCTGTACAAACCTGCAATCGCGCCGTAGCTATCCGCATGTTCTTCTCACCATTTCCTTTTTCCTCCTTTGATTTTTCTTCACAGCCGGGCCGAGTCATGCCTTTCTGCGTTATCGCCGCTTATTATAATTATCAAATATTATAATTATCAAAAAATGAAAATACAATACACATTACAAAACAGGTAACTTTTTTTTCATTTCCGGTAAAAAAGAAGCGAATCCCTGTAAAAGGAGTTCGCCGTGATATCGGACAAGTTAATATAATCTTGTTACCGACCGAGCTTTATATAGATATCAACCTTAAACAGCCCCTCTTCCGTAGAAATCAGCAGGTCGCCGCCATACTGCTTTGCTATGCGCGTCATGCTGCGTATGCCGAAGCCGTGGCGGATCTTGTCGGGCTTGGTCGTCTGCGGGATGCCGCCTTTGAACGTGCCTTTACCTATATAGTAATTCTCTTCATGAATAATAAGCCTGCCGCCTGATATGCACCCCAAAAGTTGGACAGACTTTTGGAGGTGCAT
>DVHB01000092.1 GCA_018712405.1 Candidatus Coproplasma stercoripullorum | reverse complement strand
AATCCCGTCCGCGCGGACGGGATTTTTTTATGTGCCTGTCAAATATATTTGCCTGTTTTATATGCAAAGAGTATAATTAAACCATGAGAGAGCAGGCTATGGGCAGCGAGAAGATATGGAAACTTTGCCTTACAATGGGCATGCCGTGCGTTCTCGCGCAGGTAGTAAACCTTTTATACAACATCGTTGACAGAATTTATATAGGCAACATGGAGGATATAGGCGCAGCGGCGCTGGGCGGGCTGGGCTTGTGCTCGCCTATAATAACGCTGATAGCGGCGTTCTCCGCCTTTGTTTCGGGCGGCGGCGCGCCGTTGGCGGCCAAATCGCTCGGCGAAGAAAATACAGAGCGCGCACGGCGGATATTGAACAACGGCTTTCTTATGCTGGTATTCTTTTCGCTCTCGCTCGGCCTCGCCGCATACTTCTGCGCCGGACCGCTCCTGAATCTTATCGGCGCGGGCGACAGCAACTTCGGCTACGCCTACGACTATCTCACCGTATACCTCACAGGCACACTGTTCGTGCAGCTTGCCACGGGCCTTAACACCTTTCTGACGGCACAGGGCAGGAGCCTTATGGCAATGATATCTGTCATGGTCGGCGCAGCGCTGAACATAGGGCTCGACCCTCTGTTCATATTCACCTTCGGCATGGGCGTGCAGGGCGCGGCGATAGCTACCGTCATAAGCCAGTTTGCAAGCGCGCTGTTCGTCGTTCTGGCGCTCCGCTCGAAAAAGCTGACGCTGCGTCTGACATTTGCGTACATGAAACCCGACATTAAGATAATAGGCGCCATATTGTCGCTCGGCGTGGCGTCGTTCGTGATGTCGGCGACCGAATCGGTGATAGGCTTCGTTTTGAACGGCAGGCTAAAGTATTACGGCGACATGACTGATATAGGCGGCGACTACTATGTATCGGTGCTCGCTGTATTGCAGAGCGCGATGATGCTGATAACCACGCCGATATCGGGCTTCACGCAGGGCGTCACACCCATACTCGCCTTCAACTACGGCGCGCGGCACAAAGCGAGGCTCAAGAGATGCTACTTCTTCACCCTGACCGTATGCTTCGGCTGGTGCGCGCTGCTCGGCATACTCATGATGTGTGCGCCCACGCTGTTCGGCACGATGTTCACTCAGGACGAAGTAGTGCTCTCGCTCACAAGAAGATATATGCCTACGTTTGTTTTCGGCATGCTGGTATTCGGCATACAGCGCGCCTGTCAGACGACATTTGTGGCCATGACGCAGGCAAAGATAAGCCTGTTTATAGCGATACTGAGAAAGATAATCCTGCTTGTGCCCCTTGCCTACCTGCTGCCGCTTGCCATGGATGTTGGCGGCGTGTACCTCGCCGAGGGCATTGCCGACACCGCCGCCGCGCTGATTTGCGGCACGATATTCTTTTTCCGCTTCCGCGCAATACTCAAAAAGATGCCAGACGAACACGCACAGCCGCTACAACCCGCAGAACAGATTTAAACTTCAGGCGGGGCAAAAATCAATTTAAATTTAATTTTAATTTATTTTTATTCTATGATTTATTTTATTATTATCTGCGCGGTTTTCGGCGCGATATCTTTGGTGACATTTATACTGTACGGCGCAGACAAGCGCCGCGCGGTAAAGGGCAAATGGCGCGTACCCGAAAAGGTGCTCCTCTCCCTCTCCTTCTTTGGCGGGGCGATCGGCGGCGTGTTGGGTATGAGCATATTCCGCCACAAGACGAAAAAGGCGGCGTTTATTGTTGTAAACGCCTTGGGTTTTTTATGGCAGGCCGCCGCCATAATACTTGCGGCAATTTATCTGATTTGAACTGATTAATTCAATAAAATAGGGAGCGGGCGGCGAAAAATTTCGCCGCCCGCTCCCGAATTGTTATAATTTTTTTAACCAAAATATTACCGTTTTACCTGCAAACAAAACACGCACGGCTATTCCTTTTCAAATCTGTCTACCCCGTCCACAACGCTGCATATAAAGGAAGCCGCCTCGGCAATACCTAAAATTATAAAGAGCACCACCATGAGTATGTCGCTGAACAGCCCGCCGCCGCTTGTGGCAGCGTCGAAGCCTATCAGCAGAAAGAAGAGGGTGAGCGCCGCAGCGATGAGCGCCATGTCGAACGCAAACGCTATGCCGCAGACCGCCGCCGAATATTTTTTATCCATCTTGATGACCAAGGCAACGAGCTTTATCGCACACGATAAAAAAAGCAACCATCCCACTACCACGAGCGGCACACGGGAGGCGATATCCTCACCTATCGTCCACACCAGCGCCGTAATGAAGAAAAACGCAGTCTCTAACGCAGAAATCGTTTTAAACCCTCTCTGAGTCATAAAACACCCCCCATAAGAATCGTGCAAAGCCTAAGTATGTATTTTTATTATAATATAAATTTTTGTTTATTACAAGACCTGATACAAAATTTGGAATAAAAAAACCGAATAGCGGCAAAAATACTGCCCACAATACTTTTGACGGAGGCAGTTTATGCAATTTGAAGACACAAAGACATACGTCAACCTTGCGCGCAGTTTTGCAGGCGAGGCACAGGCGGGCATGAGATATCAGCTCGCCGCACGGCTTGCGACTCAAGCCGGATACGCAACGCTTGCGGATACCATACGCACGCTTGCAAAGAACGAGACGGTACACGCCAGAAGATTTTTTGAGGAACTTTCAAAGCGGGGGAAAAAGCTCGACAATATCGACCTGAATGCCGGCTATCCCTTCCACGGCGGGGATCTGGAGGAGTGCCTGCGCGTTGCGGCGTTGGACGAGCGCGCGGAACACAGCAGGATCTATCCCGCATTTGCGGATGACGCCGAAAAAGAAGGTTTTAACGATATTGCCGCACTTTTCAGGCTGGTTGCAAACGTTGAGAAGAGACATGAAATGATTTTCAACTACCTGTACGAAGCGTTTAAGTCGGGCACGCTGTTCTCAAACGAGACACCAATGCTGTATATCTGCAGCGAGTGCGGATACATGCATACGGGCACAAAGGCGTGGGACGTTTGCCCTCTTTGCAAGACGTCGCAGGGGTATGTCGAATTGCATCTGCCCTTCGAAAAGGAGAAAATATGAAGAAAACAAATGAAAATTCGTCTAAAAGCAAGCCCCAGGGCTGCAGCGGTTCCAAAAACCGCTCGAATGAGACCAAAAACTGCAGATAAGGCCAGTTTTTTAAGTCCGGACGATCCTAACGGAAGCTACACGGGGGTCCCCGCCGACGGCGGCGCACCCGTGCAGGACGTTGACGACTTGTGAAAGGGTCCACGCGAAATCTTTGCTACGCAAATCTTTCGCCGTGAGGTTTATAATTAAGTCGTGAAGAAGAGGTATCGGCAAACTAAATTCGCCCGCTCTTTTTCCGAACATAATTATTTTTAAATTTATTGCGGCAAAGATTTATTCCTTGTAAAACGCTTAACGCTCGAGCCATCGCGCTGCATTTTGCAAGGAAAGGCTTGCGCACAAGATTTTTTAAAAAATCTATTCCGCATTAAAGGCGCCCTTGTGTAAAGGGACGAACATTGCTGTTCTACAAACAGCGGACACCCGCTGTTTGAGCAATGTGAGATGAGCGAGGGCATATGCTCCCGCCCGAGCGGTGACCGAGTGATGCGGTTTATTCACCGCACGCACCACGAGACCTGGCGCGCAACGCGCGGCTGAGGGATTGTGCCGCATTAATTAAAAACTAATTCAAGCGATAACACTTATATTTTAATTAAAATAAAAAAATTATTGCCGTTAAAAAATTAATTTTTAATTTATATTTAATTTATTTTTTTACAAGTCGTAAAAAATGCGGTTGGCGAAAATTTCGCCAACCGCATTTACCTTTAACGCTATTTTACCGCAGGGTTATGGAAGCAGACAATTGCTTTTCACCGCTGTTTCCATTTCAATAATGGCCTCGGAGATGCGAGCGAGACAAGGAGAACGCGGATTTGACCGCAGGGAGCTTACTTAAACGTAAGTGACCAAGGCAAACCGCAAGTTCGACACAGTATCGAGAAGCATATACGAGGCCAAGCGGAATAATTATAATTTTCTGATTACCCTTGCAGGGTTGCCCGCGATTACCACATTCGACGGAAAGCTCTTTGTGACGACGGAACCCGCGCCAACCACAACGTTGTCGCCAAGCGTTACGCCGGGTAAAATGGATGCATGCCCGCCTATCCAGCAGTCGTTGCCTATGGTTATGGGCTTGCCGAGCTCCAGCCCGCTTATGCGCACGTCGCGCTCAAGCGGATGGCAGGCCGTATATATCCCGGCCTGCGGCGCGATAAGACAGTTGTTGCCTATCTTCACCTTGCAGACATCGAGGATTACGACGTCGTAATTCACATAGAAGTTATCGCCGACCTCGATATTACAGCCGTAGTCGCACCAAAAGCCTCTTCCGAGCACGGTATTTTTGCCGCACTTGCCGAGGAGCTGTTTTGTGACCTCTTCCCGCTCTTCGTCTGTAAGATTGCCGAAATTGAGTTTTTCACACAAGCTGATTGCCCTTGCGTGCGCAGCTTTAAGCTCCTCGTCGCGGGCGGAATACAGCTCGCCGGCAAGCATCTTTTCTCTTTCAGTCATAAATTTTACCTCAAAATTTACATAAAAAATTCCGCGTTTCCCGCGCGGAATTTTAATTTTTCGTATATATTTACAAAATTGAATCTATAAAAGATTCCGGGGCGAATTTTTCAAGATCGCCTATCTTTTCGCCCGTGCCGACGAATACGACAGGGATCTCGAGCTCGCCGCAGAGCGAAATCACAAATCCGCCTTTTGCGGTAGAATCGAGCTTTGTCAAAACTATGCCGTCAAGCTCCACTGCCTCGTCAAAGATGCGCGCCTGGTTGATTGCATTGTTGCCCGTGGTGGCGTCTAAAACGAGCAGTTTATATACGTGCGCCTGCGGATATTCGCGGGAGATCACGCGGGAGATCTTTTTGAGCTCCTCCATAAGGTTGGCCTTTACATGAAGCCTGCCCGCCGTGTCGACGAGCAGCACATCCGTCCCCTTCGCCTTTGCCGACGATATCGCGTCGAATACTACGGCGGAGGGGTCGCTGCCCTCCTCGTGCTTTACTATCCTCACGCCCGCGCGGTCGGCCCACACGGTGAGCTGGTCGGCGGCGGCGGCGCGGAAGGTATCGGCCGCGGCAACGGTGACAGATTTTTTGTTGCGGAGGAAATAGTCGGCGAGCTTGCCTATGGTGGTAGTTTTGCCCACGCCGTTCACGCCGATGAGCATGATCACGGCGGGGTACTCTATCTCCGGCACCTCGGCCCGCGTGAGCTTTTCCTCCAAAATGTCTTTTAGAAGGCTTATCACATATTCCTCGTCCTTCAGCTTCTCCTTTTTGACTTCTGCGCGCAGGTCCTCCACCGTCTCTTCGGCGGTAGTGACGGATATATCGGCGGAGATGAGAATCTCTTCAAGCTCGTCATAGAACTCGTCGCCTATCTTTCCGCGGGAAAAGAGCGACTTTATCGCGCCGCCCAAACTTTCCTTTGTCTTTTTTAACGCATCTTTAATTTTTGAAAAAATACCCATCTCAACTCCTCACAGATTTTACGGCTGGTAACGCCGTAAAATCTTCGTGATTTTTGGGGGGAGCCAGCTCCCCCTTGCCCCGATATTAGGGGCTCTCTTGTCATATAATCGGGGCAATTCCCCCTTTGGTGAGCCTGCTGACCGTAGCAATAGGGTCTTTCTGCGCAGGGAAACCCTGCTTGAAGCTTTAATTTATTAAAAAATAATAACTTTGCGCAAGGCGAATTTAGTTCGCC
>DVHB01000091.1 GCA_018712405.1 Candidatus Coproplasma stercoripullorum | reverse complement strand
CGGCGAACTAAATTCGCCTTGCGCATAGTAATTATTTTAAAATAATTATTGCCGCAATAAAGGCGCCCTTGCTAAAGGGAGCCGGCGCGCGTAGCGTGTCTGAGGGATATATACGATTAACTATATCCTGATTAAGCGTAAAACCTTATAAACAGATACTTTGGCGCAAACGGCGCCGTATCCACATAAAAATAATACAAGGAGAAAGTTTTATGATAGATAACGAACAGGTCGAAGAAATAATGCTCGTTCTCGACGACAAGCTCTCGAAAACTGTGAGCGTTTTAAAGGAGGACTACTCCGTCATCCGCGCGGGCCGCGCAAACCCTCACATACTCGACAGGGTGATGGTCGATTATTACGGCGTGCCCACGCCCATCAACCAGACTTCAAACATATCCGTTCAGGAGGGCAGATGCCTCGTCATCTCCCCGTGGGACGTATCTATTTTAAAGGGCATTGAAAAGGCGATACAGGTCTCGGATATAGGACTCAATCCCACCAACGACGGCAAAGTCATCCGCCTGGTTTTCCCCGAACTCACCGAAGAGCGCAGAAAGGAGCTTGTCAAAAAAATAAGAAAGATGGGCGAGGATGCAAAGGTAGCAGAACGCAATGTAAGGCGCGAGGCAATGGAAGCGCTCAAGAAGCTGAAGAATGACAAAGTTCTTTCGGAGGACGAATTCTCCGCGTGCGAGAAAGATGTTGAAAAGCAGGTTTCCGACGCCGTTGCCAAGGTGGACGCGGCCGTTTCCGAAAAGGAAAAGGAGATCCTCACCGTTTAATATGGCCGAAAAGCGTTCTGTTCTGCCCGTCAACGTGGGCATAATAATGGACGGAAACGGCAGGTGGGCAAAGCGGCGGCTCATGCCCCGCTCCTTCGGCCATGACGCCGGAATGAAGCGGATAATAAGGCTCATCGATTTTGTGCGCGCAGAGGGCATAAAATATCTCACGCTCTTTGCGCTCTCGACCGAGAATCTCGCGCGTCCGCAGGAGGAGCTCAACGGGCTGTATTCGCTCTTTTTGAAATATTTCAAGGACTATGCCCCGAAGCTTGTGGAGGATAACGTCGCCATACGCGTTATCGGCGACATCTCCGTGCTTCCTGAAGAGGTGGCAGACAGAATGAGGGATGTATGCGCCCGCTCGAAAAGGGACGCCGCGTTTCACCTCATATTTGCCGTGAACTACGGCAGCCGCGCCGAGATAGTCCGCGCCGCAAATCTTGCGGCCGAGATGGGCGGCAAGGTGACGGAAGAGAACTTTTCCCGCTTTTTATACACCGGCGGTATGCCCGACCCCGACCTTATAATACGCACCGGCGGGGAGATCCGCCTTTCAAACTTCCTTCTCTGGCAGTCGGCTTATTCCGAGCTGTATTTCACCGATACGCTCTTTCCGGACTTTGACGAAAAGGAGTTCAGAAAGGCATTAAAAGAGTATTCCCGCCGCAATCGCCGTTTCGGCAAGGTGTGAAAGAATGATAAATCAAGCCCCGCGCCGCTGCGGCGGGGCTTTTTTAAAGGTTAAATATGAAAGTAAGAACTTTAACAAGCGCCGTATACGTGCTCGTCATTGCCGCGCTGTGCGCGGGCAAGTGGCTCATCCCGGGAGGGTACGGTTCGCTCCTGTTTGACGCGCTCTTCTGCGTCGTCGCCGATATAGGCGCGTTCGAGCTGATACGCGCGTTCGGTTTTGTTTCCAACCTGCAGCGGGCAGTGACTATAACGTTCTGCGCGCTCGCCGCACCCATGTATGCGCTCTTTGTCTATCTGGTGGACGGAGCGGGCTGGCAGGGCACGGCCATAGCTCTCGGCGTCGGTGCCCTTGCGGTATGCGTGATGTTTGTCGCAGATCACAGCCGTTCAGACATAAAGAGTACGCTCGTCTGCCTGTTTGCGCTTGCTTACGTCGGCCTTCTTACGTCTGTCCTCTCGGCGGTAAACCACCTGCCTGAAGGGGAAAATTCCAGGCTCGCAATAATATTTCTCTTCATGTGCGTGCCGTTTACCGACGCGGGCGCATACCTTATCGGCATGGCCTTCGGCAGGTTTATTCCCTTTAAGCTCGCCCCCGTCGTAAGTCCCCACAAGACGGTGATAGGCGCCGTCGGCGGCGTGATAGGCGGGATCGCCGGCGCAGTCGCCTCTTATTACCTCTTCATAGCGCTCGGCGGCACGCCTTCGCTTACTCTTGCCATGACCGAAGTCGTGGCGATGGTTATAGTAGGCCTCGCTGCCTCTGTCGCCGCTCAGTTCGGCGACCTGTTCGAGAGCGCTGTAAAGCGCGAGTGCGGAATAAAGGATATGGGCAGGCTCCTGCCCGGCCACGGCGGCATTTTAGACCGCTTCGACGGCACTCTGTTTGCGGGCATAGTCGTATTGCTCGCGTTCACATTCATGGTGTGAGCTGTATAGGCATTTCCGCCGCGCAAGGCGGGCATTTTTGTGAACTTATTTATTTTCCCGCCCGTTCGGGCGGGATTTTTTGCAGACGGAATTTTAATTTCAAGAAATAAAGTCATTATTCGCGGCAATGCGGGGTATAATATTTTTAGCCCCCTTCCGCGCAAGGAGGCGGGCAATGAAAAAGAGCATCTCCGGCAGCGCCGCGTGCGGCGCCGTTAAAATAGCGCTCATAGGAAGCACCGGCAGCATAGGCAGGCAGGCGATAGAGGTCGCGCTCGCACAGCCTGATAAATTCAGGATAGTTTCCATGGCGGCCGCAAGCTCTGTTTCGCTCTTTGAAGAGCAGTTGAACGCAGTGAAACCAGATTACGCCGCGCTTGCAGATGCGGAAGCGGCAAACTCGCTGCATGAAGTCCCTTCGGGTACGCGTTTTGCGGGCGGGGAAGAGGCTGTGCTCGCCGCCGCCTCGTACGGGGAGGCCGATGTGGTTTTAGTGGCCGCGGGCGGCTTTGCCGGCCTCAAGTATTCGCTGGAGGCGATAGGCGCGGGCAAGGCGTTGGCGCTCGCCAACAAGGAGACCCTCGTCTGCGGCGGCGACCTCGTCATGCCGTTGATAAAACAAAAGAACCTGAGCCTGCGCCCAGTGGACAGCGAGCACTCCGCCATATGGCAGTGCCTTGGTTTCGACTTGTCGAGGCCGTTCAAAAGGCTGATAATCACTGCCAGCGGCGGTCCGTTCAAAAATTTTACCCCCGAACAGCTCAAATGCGTCACGCCCGCCATGGCGCTCGCCCACCCGACCTGGAATATGGGCGATAAGATCACGGTGGACAGCGCCACCATGCTCAACAAGGGCTTTGAAATTATCGAGGCGCACCACCTGTTCGGCGCAGATTACGGCAGTATTTCCGCGGTCATACATCCGCAGAGCATAGTCCACTCCATGGTGGAGTTCGACGACGGAGCCGTGCTCGCACAGCTGTCGCATCCCACTATGAAGCTGCCCATTCAGCTTGCGCTCACCTGCCCCGACCGAGCTCCTCTCAAGGGGGCGGAGCTCGACTTTACAATGGCGTTCTCGCTCGATTTTTCGCCGATAGAGGCGGGCAGATTTCCCTGTTTCGAGCTTGCTCTGGCATGCGCGCGGGCGGGCGGAACGCTGCCCTGCGCGCTCAATGCCGCGGGCGAAGTGGCCGTGCGCGCGTTTTTGTCGGGGCAAATAAAATTTACAGATATTGTTAAGGTGACAGCGCGCGCCGCGGAGGCGGAAAGGGGAGAGGCCGTTACAAGCTACGCTCAGCTGTGCGAGGTGGACGCCCGCGCCCGCCGCGCCGCAAAGGGGGCGATAGCCGCGCTCGGAAACAATTGACGGCGCGGTTTTAAAGGTACATAATGTAAGGCGCGCCCGCCGCTGAAAGCTGCGGGCGCGCCTTAAACAAGAGGGGTAACCATTGCAACTGCTCTCGGCCTCGGCCGTCTTAAACACAATCGGCGCCGTCGTGCTCGCCATATTAATACTTCTCGCTATGATAACCGTGCATGAATTCGGACACTACGTCGCGGGCAAGCGGCTGGGCTTTAAGATAAACGAATTCGCGATCGGTTTCGGCCCCGCGCTCATAAAGCGCAAAAGCAAAAAATCGGGCGAGGTTTTTTCGGTGCGGGCCATACCGCTCGGCGGCTACTGCGCCTTCGAGGGGGAGGAGAGCGAGGGCGGGCTGCTCACAAAAAACAGCTTTAACTCCAAACCGCCCTGGCAGCGCATTATAGTGCTCGTCTCCGGCGCGTTGTTCAATTATATCACGGCGGTGGTCTTAATAATAATTTCTTTCCTCGCCTTCGGGCAGATGGCGGTGCGAGTGGACGGAGTCACCTATCCCGATGGGTACGATCCCTCAAACAGTTTCGTTGCGGGCGACGTACTTTTAGAGGCCGAGGGGGAGGGTATATACCTCACCTCCGATCTGATGGGCGCGCTCGAGGGGAAGCGTGCGGGGGATGAAGCGCAGTTTACCGTCGTGCGCGGCGGAAATGTAACAGATATTTACGTCACCCTGCGGCAGGACTGCCTGTTTGAAAACTCGTCCGATACCTCCCGTCTTTGGGGCGCGCTCGGGCTGGATACAGAGGTGCGCGAGGACGGCAATGCCTACTGGACGGTGGGGGCCGAAAGTTACCGTTTCTCCTTATTTGAAAGTCTTGGCCGAGCCTTCGGCTATTCCTTCAAAATCGCGGGCACTATCTTTAACGTGCTCGGCGAACTTTTAACTGGCAACATCGGCCTCAATGCCATGGGCGGGCCGGTCACCACGATAAAGCTGACCTCCCAGATGGCCGTGCAGAGCTTTCAGAGTTTTTTGGAGATAGCGGCATACATCGGCGTAAATCTTGCCGTGTTCAATCTTCTGCCCATACCCGCGCTCGACGGAAGCAAGGTTGTGTTCTGCCTTATCGAGTGGATATTCAAAAAGCCCGTGCCGCGGCATATCGAGGCGGCTATTCACGCCGTCGGCTTTGTGTTGATACTTGCATTTGCCGTGTTAGTCGATATTCTGCAGTTCGCGCGTTGCGGATAGCAAATAAGTATATAGTTAGAGCGCAAGAAGATCTTGCGCTCTATTCTTATATCAAATCATTTATGATTAGTATAACTACCACGAATGCAATTATATATAATATATATAAAATACTTATTACAAGCCCGGCTATAGACAGCCCTTTTCCGTTTCCTGTTTTCTTACTTTTAGCGAGACCTATTGAACTAAATATTATGCCGAGCAGAGGGAAAGCTACAAAAGACATAACAAAGCCTGCTACTGCAAAGCCGTTTGTCTTTTTTGTTGAAGTTGTTTGAACGGCAGATGTGTTGTTGTTAATGGGGGTAACGTTGCCGTCCGGCATATTTCCGCGCTCTGTTATCGGAGGTAATTTTTGTCCTGCGGCAAATACTGTGTGTTTTGTTATCCATTTTTTGCTCTTTATAATCAGCCAAAAACTGTATATAAACAGGGTGATAATGGTTAAAAATGTCCACAGAACTCTCTTTCCGAAGTATTGTATGGCTTTGCCGTCAAACTCAAGGCGAAGTCCGTCGATAATTTTGTGCTTTGCCAGCCAGCGCTCTTTGTGGCATCTTGCCCAATACATGCCCAATGTGAGTGTGACGATAGTTACAAGCGCACAGACAAAACTTGTGCCGAAATAGCCGAGCGCGCCGCCTGTAAATTCTGATTTTCCGTCCTTCACTCCGCTTATATGTGTGTGTTTCGTCTGCCATTTTATAAGATTTATTCTCATGCAGAATATGTAGTATATACCCAAAGTTATAAGGCTTAAAAACAGCCAAAGTATATATTTGCCGTATATCTGCCGTGCCTTGCCGTCAAAGATGAGCGGCCTGCCGTTAATATAAGTGTGTTTTGTTTCCCAGCGCATTTTCCAACATTTCATAGCGGGATAGGCGAGCGAAAGGGTTATAATAGTCACTATAATTGTGAGAAGCCCGATAAAAAAATTTGCAAATGCGCCGCCTGTAAAACGCGATTCTCCAGCTTGTTGCGCGCCTGCCGTTTGATTATAGGCTCCGCCGGGTTGTACGGCCAATGCTCTGTTCTGTGGGTCTGCGTGCAGAGCTTTTTGCGCGGGAGTCCCGCACTGCGGACAGAAGTTGCCTTTAAATTCTGTGCCGCAGTTTGGGCATTTTATTACCGTTTGTTGGGCGGGGGCCCCGCATTCGGGGCAGAAATTGCCCTCAAATTCCCTTCCGCAGTTACTGCATTTCATAAAGTTTCCTCCCAAAAAAATTATTTTTCGGAGCACTGAAAAAGGCGCCCCTCTCGGGACGCCTGCAAAAAGAGTATCCCAAGGTTGCGCCACAAGTTTCTGTTTATAATGCTAAAAATCGTACAGAAAAATAGGAATACACTATTTGTCTAATGTATTCTGGTGATTGTAGCATTATTTAATTGTGGCGCAAGATAATTTTAACATATATAAGTAAGAAATGCAATAAAAGATTATTAAAAGGAATAATTATTTTTATCCATAAAACACGCCCGCGCAGCCATGCGGCCGCGCGGGCGCCTGTTTTAATAATCAAAACAAAATTAATTTTTTATTTGCGCGTAAATTTCTGATTAATTTTATTTTTATTGAGCGTTTCCGGCCGCGGGTATCTCCTCCGAGGGCACGTGTTCGGCAGTCTTTTCAAAGTTGCCGTAGCGCAAAACCTGCTTGCGGAAGTTTGCCGAAGAGAGCAGTATCACACCCACCACGATGACTATTATTATCTCGGGTATTACATACATCGACTGATACACAAACGAGTAAAAATAGGGGTTGGCGAGCGCCGAAATGCCGTATTGCTCGGCATAGTCCGCGCCGAACGTGCCGAACGCGAACACGCCCGAAAAGTAGTGGGAGATATAGCGCGTAACGCCCGCAATTATAGCGCCGAGCGTGAACTGCGAGCGCATCTTTCCCTTAAGCGAGGGCACGTTGCGCAGGCACCCCGTCAGGGCTATCGCCATAAACGCCACCACATAGTCGAGCGCGAACTGCGCGGGGTGCAGCAGCCAGGGGTCCTGTATGGCCTGCAAAAAGCCGTACACGATGCCCGCAATGAGCCCCTTCTTGCAGCCGAACATATAGCTGTAAAGCATTAAGGGGAGCATGGAGGCAAAGGTTATCGAGCCGCCCATGGGCATGTGCAGTATCCTTATGTACGAGAGCGCGAACGAGAGCGCTATGCATATCGCGGCAAAGGTTATGGCGCGCGTGTCGAAGCCCTTCGTCCTGTCGGTCAAAAACGAAACGGCTATTATTATCGCGGTGAGCGCTATGGCGCTTACATACAGCCCCGCGTCGGTCGCGCCGTCGAGCGTGACACCGTTCCATTCGCCCGCGTCGCCCGTGGCATAGTACACAATAAGGCACACAATGGCGGCAACGAGCGCCGCGCCCGCAAGGCTTAGCGCCGCTATTTTAACGGGCTTTGTTGGCCTGAACGCCACGGCGATGCCGCCCGCTATCGCCACTATCGCAAAAACGAGCAGGGGATAGAACGTTATGGGCACAAGGTAGTCCTCCCCCGCGCTCACGTCGTTGAAATAGAAGGCCGAAAAGGCGATTATCGCCGCGACGGCATATACGAGCGCAACAATCAGCCCCGCCCTGTTTGCTATCTTCTGCCTCTTATCGGGTACGGCCTCGCCCTCTGCGGGCTTGGGTGCCGTAGCGTAAAAGGCGATTTTAACGGCGATAAAGGCGATCACCAGCGCGATCGCTATCCACAGCATCACCGTGCGGCAGCTGTCGGCGGCAGTTTCAAAGTTGGCGAAGTAATTTTCTATGTCGCCGAACAGGTCAGAAAATGCCAGCATCGAAAAATTCATAAAACTTCCTCCTTCTACCGTCGAAAAGAAAATCGGCCGCTCTCTTTACCGCGCAAAATAAAGAAAGCGACCGCATAATTATAGCGTACTTTGTACTATCGCTCAAGCATTACCTTGCCGATTCAAAGGGTATAATCTCAGCCCGCGCGCCTTAAAGGCAAATTTGCGGACACCCCCGACGGTATTGATTTGTCATGCGCGGGGTTTCAGTCCCGCATTGCAAAAAAATTATATGTCAAATGCCGCCTTAAGTCAACTCATTTATTGAATTTGCAGATAAATTATAGTATAATTTGTATCAGCGGCAAAGTACGCGCGCGTGCGCCATATCCCCCCTGTTGTCATTCCGGGCGGAAGGCGTTGCCTGAAGCCGAGGAATCGGACCGCGCACGCGCGTACCATAATATATAAGGAGAGTTTTTTATGGCATACAATTTTTACGCCTTTATGGACAGAATGAAGTATATAAAGCGTTGGTCGCTCATGCGCTCGGTGCGCGAGGAGAACATAATGGAGCACTCCCAGCAGGTGGCTTTCCTTGCCCATGCGCTCGCCGTCATTGAAAATAAGGTGTTCGGCGGCAATGTAGACGGAGCAAAGTGCGCGCTGTACGCCGTTTATCACGAGTGTCCCGAGGTGCTCACGGGCGATCTGCCCACGCCGATAAAGTATTTCAACCGCTCCATCACGGGCGCGTACAAGGATATCGAGGGCGTGGCGTGCGATAAGCTCCTGTCTACCCTGCCTAAAGAGCTCGAAGAGGAGCTTGCGCCCTTTTTAAAGCCGGATACTGAGAGCGCGGAGTGGAAGATAGTAAAGGCGGCGGACAGGCTTTCGGCATACATAAAGTGCCTGGAGGAGCGCCGCTGCGGCAATACCGAGTTTGAAAAGGCTGAAAAGAGCATACGGGACGACATTTTATCGCGCAACATGCGCTCTGTAAATTATTTTATGGAGAACTTTATCCCGGCGTATACGCTGACTTTAGACGAGCTGGAAAAAGGGATAATGTAAAGGAGTTCACGAAATTGTCGCGCGGGCCGCGCACTAAATTTTCCGTGAGTTTGAGGGCCAGCCCCTTTCGCCCCGATTTTCAGGGGCCCTCATTGATATAATCTGAGCGAATAATCATGTTGTAATGCTTGACATTACAATATTGCAGGCGTATAATATAAACAACTTTATTGTATGGAGAACGTCCGCATGAAGATAACATCCCGTTTCACGGTGGCGGTGCACACGCTGCTGGTGATATACATTTTCGGCAAAGAGCGCAAAACTACGTCCGATTTTATCGCGGCCAGCGTGCGCGTAAACCCCGTAGTCATACGCCGCACGCTTTTAAGTTTAAAGGCGGCGGGCATGATAGACGTAAAGGCGGGCAGCGGCGGCGCGGCTATCGTAAAGGATTTAAACGATATCACTCTGTACGATGTGTATAGGGCGGTCGACAGCGTGGAGGGAGAGCTCTTTCACTTTCATGAAAATCCCAATCCCGCCTGCCCTGTGGGCAAAAATATCCACTCCGTGTTAGATAATCATCTTGCCGAGGCTCAGCAGGCCATGGAGAACGAGCTCAAAAAGGTTACCCTCGCCGATATCTGCGCTGAACTTGGCGAAAAAATAAAGGCGCAGGCTGCGCTCAATTAATGCCGCGCAACTGACGCCGCTCAATTGACTCGCAAACAATAATTTTTAATATATCCGAATTTTCGCCGCCGCGCACAAATTTGTGCGCGGCGGCGCTCTTTATATCTCCGAAAAAATGTCTAAAAATTTTTAAAAAATTTGTTGTAACGCTTGACATTACATCAAACGGGTGCTATATTATAGATGTAATCAGAAAGATTACAACAACTCAAACAAAAATAAACTAATTTTCGGAGGTATTTTTATCATGAAAAAGATCGCAATCGTATGTGCAGCAGGCAAAGAGGGCAGGCTCCTTGTGGAGGAGGCCTTAAACCGCGGGTATGACGTGACGGGCTTCGTCCGCTCGGAGAGCAGCGCGGTTGACAAAAGGGCCAAAAAGGTGGTAAAGGATCTGTTCGACTTAACAACTGCCGACATTAAAGGCTTCGACGCAGTTATCGACGCATTCGGCGCCTGGACGCCCGAAACGCTCCCCCTGCACAAGAGCACTTTAAAGCACCTGTGCGATATCCTCAGCGGAACGGACGTTCGCCTTCTCGTCGTGGGCGGCGCGGGCAGCCTCTATGTAAACCCCGAACACACCGTTCAGGTCAAGGATCTCGATAGCTTCCCCGATATGTTCAAACCCCTTGCAAACGCGCAGGGCGCGGCGCTTGACGACCTTCGCAAGAGGAATGATGTAAAGTGGACATATCTCTCCCCCGCGGGCGACTTCGTTGCCGACGGCGCGCGCACGGGCGAGTACCTTCTCGGCGGCGAGGAGTACTTCGTCAACGATAAGGGCGAGAGCCGCATAAGCTACGCCGACTACGCAATCGCCATGATAGACGAGGTGGAGTCCGCCGCGCACATACGGCAGCGCTTCTCGGTAATAGGAAAGTAAAATCCAAAGCAAACAGGCATAAAGCGTTAGCGGCGGCGCGCTCTCTTCCGCGCCGCCGCCCAAAAAACGGGTGAAAGAATGGAAGTTTTAAAGATTTTTGAGTTTCTGCGCGACGAAATACATACCGTTGTAATGGCCACGGCAGGGGAGGACGGCAACCCCGTCACCTGCGCGATAGACATAATGGACTGCGACGCGGGCGGACTGTATTTTTTAACGGCGCGCGGTAAAAACTTCTATTCGCGCTTAAAGGCGCGCCCGCAACTTTCGCTCACGGGCATTGCGGGCGATTCCACGCTCACGCGCGTGGCTGTGTCCGTCTCGGGCAGGGCAGAAGAGCTCGGCTGGGAAGGGCTATCCCGTCTGCTTGACAAAAACGCGTATATGTATAAAATTTATCCTACCGAGCTTTCGCGCAGAGCGCTGTGTGTTTTTAAGTTGTATAACGGCTCTGGCGAAGTTTTCGATCTTACAAAGACCCCCGTCGAAAGGTTTTCCTTTTCGTTCGGCGGCCTTGGGAAAGGGGGCGGGTATATAATAAACGAAAAGTGCAGTCTGTGCGGCAGGTGTCTTGAGGTGTGCCCGCAGAACTGTATAAGTCTCGGCTCAATGACCGCGAAAATTGCGCAGAACAACTGCCTGCGCTGCGGCAACTGTATGGCCGTCTGCCCCGCAGGCGCGGTCAAGCGTCAATAATTTGCGTTGGTTACATGCCGGCAAAATAATTTATAACGGCGGCTTGGTTACGCACAACGCGCGGTAAACTATTTTAAGCGGCAATATAAAGTAAAGGTTGATATGAAAAACGAAGAACTTCTGGATAAATTGATAGGCATTTTAAGCTCGGAGCGCGGAGAGTCCGTGCCCGGGCTCTCAGCCGCGCAAAAGCCAGACTATTTCCGTGCGCTGTGCAACGTGCGTCCGCCGCGGCCGGCGAGCGAAGAGTTCCTGCGCCTGCAGGATGAATACCTTGCCGCACGCGCGCGTGAAAAGGGTGTTGTGGACGCGGATAAGTTTGAATACCATGGAGGTATTGCGCTGTGGCGCGGAGATATAACGCGGCTCAACGCCGACGCCATAGTAAACGCATGCAACTGTGCGCTTTTGGGCTGTTTTTCGCCCCTTCACGGCTGTATAGATAATGCCATTCACTCGGCGGCTGGCGTGCAGGTGCGGCTGGACTGCAATGAGATGATGGAGGGCAAGCTCGAGCCCAACGGCAGAGTGAGGGTTACAAAGGGATATAACCTTCCGTGCAGGTATATCTTTCACACCGTCGGCCCCATAGTGCGCGGGCGGGTGACGGAACAGAACCGCGCCGATTTAAAAAACTGCTATCTCGCTTGCCTAAATAAGGCGGCAGAGATGGGGCTTAAAAGCATTGCTTTCTGCTGTATATCTACGGGCGAATACGGCTATCCAAAGGCGGAGGCGTGCGCCCTTGCCGTTCACACGGTGAAAGAGTGGCTCAAAAATGGCGACGGGTTTAAGATTATTTTCAACGTGTTTACCGCGGAGGATGAAAAATTGTATGAGCGCGAACTATTCGGCAATGAATGAAACAAACGAGCAAAAACTTCAAAAGCTTTCTCTCTGGATCGATAGGGCGGAGGCGGTGGTGATAGGCGCGGGCGCGGGCCTCTCGGCTGCCGCGGGCTTTTCCTACTCGGGCGAGCGCTTTATGGCGCACTTTGCCGACTTTGAAAAAAAGTACGGCTTCCACGACATGTATTCGGGCGGCTTTTACCCGTATGAAACTTTAGAGGAGTTCTGGGCGTTCTGGTCGCGCAACATACTCATAAACCGCTATGACTGCCCCGCGGGCAAGCTGTATGAGGATCTTTTAAAGCTTGTCAAGGATAAAAACTATTTTGTCATAACTACCAACGTCGACCACCGCTTTCAGGTTGCGGGGTTCGATAAGGCCCGCCTGTTTTACACGCAGGGCGACTACGGACTCTTCCAATGCTCAAAGCCGTGCAGGCAGGAAACTTACGATAACGAGGCCGCCGTGCGTAAAATGGTAAGAGAGCAGCGGGATATGAAGATACCTTCGGAACTGATCCCCCGCTGCCCGGTGTGCGGCAGGCCTCTCACCGCAAACCTGCGCACAGACGATACCTTTGTGGAGGACGCGGGCTGGCACGCGGCGAGCGCGCGCTACCACAAATTTTTAGAGAAATACGCGGACGGGCATATTCTGTTTTTGGAGCTCGGCGTGGGCATGAACACGCCCGTCATCATCAAGTACCCGTTCTGGCGCATGACATATAAAAACAAAGACTCGCGCTACGCCTGCATAAATTTCGACATGGCCTGCGCGCCCGGAGAGATCGCCGCGCGCTCGGTGTGCATTTCGGCCGACTTGAACGTGCTTTCTTTGCTCGTAAAGTAATGCGCGGCGGCCTCCCTGTGCGGGGAGGCCGTTTGTTTGCCCCGCCGCAAGCGGCGGGGCAATTTTTATCTGCAAAGGTATTGCATATGTAAAAAAATATAGTATAATTATAGGTGAACGGCGGGTGCCGCTAGACGTTGAAGTATCGGCATTCGGATAAGGTGATGTTATGATTGAAAGAAATTATGCCGCGCAGGACGGCGCGGCTGTAAATGTAATTTTTTTGCCCGCGGAAGATAGGCGCGCCCCGCTTATTTTTGAAATTCACGGGGGCGGCTATATTTCCGGACACCACCGTGACGACCTGCCACTCTGCAGGCAGATACAGGAGCGCACGGGCTACAACGTTGCCACGGTGGAATACCGCTATGCGCCCGAAGTGCGCTTCCCGCAGGCCGCGCATGACTGCCTCGCCGCGCTTAAAGGGCTGATTGCCGACGGGGAGCTGGCGTTCGACAGGGGCAATATCTTTGTATGGGGGCACAGCGCCGGGGCAAACGCCGCAGCCGCTCTCGCGCAGCTCTACGGCGGACTGCGCGGCATGGTGTTAAGCTATCCCTGGCTTGACGCTACCGACCGCACCCGCCCGTATGTTTTTTTGGGCATGCCGGCATTGTTTATGCGTTACGCGGCGCACAAATATTTTGTAAATGAAAATGACAGGGCTCTTCCCCTTGCCAGCCCCGTGTATATGGGCGCCAAAGCTATCAGGGAGCTTCCGCCCGCGTTTGTGCTTGTGAGCGGAAGGGACAGCCTGCGCGACGATTCTTTCAGGTTCGAGGGCGCGGTGCGCGCCGCAGGCGGCAATGTACAATTTAAAATTTACCCCGAAGCGGAGCATGGCTTTATAGAGATAGTGAGCGCTGGCAGAATAAAGAACAGATTTTTAAGCCGCGGAAGGTACCGCACCCAGACGGCCTGCTATGAAGAGGCTATGGCCGATGTAACGGCGTTTCTGCTCTCTGCGGCAAAGCGCGGCGAGTGATTTTGGCGGCGCTTTGGTATGCCCGTTTTCTCCTCTGTTTGGCAAGTGGGGGAGTGGTATTGCTGTGCGCGTGTCATTCAGCTTAAAAACAGCAAAAAATCACCCCGTGCGGAATTTCCGCACGGGGTGACAGATGATTCACAGACAGGCACCGAAGAGGGAATAGCCTACTTCCTCTTCCAACGCCCATTATTGTGCAGATTAGCAGGTGCCCAAAATCCTGCGCGCTTCCGTTCTGCACTGCGCTTTCCTTTTCAGGCTCTCATGCACCTGTCTGCGACACAATTCCCGGTCAAAATGTACGGCATCGCGCCGTTCAGCTGCGGCTACAGCCGCTTTCTCAGGCTTTGCGGAATTTTCCGCAGTTTTAAGATGCAAAAGTCCGTTTAAAGGCTCTGTTTTCAGGGCTTGGCTGATTTTCAATCACAGATACACATATCCCGCAATGTTGCTGCCGCCATATCTGTCGGTGCAAAATATATATATCTGCCCTTTATCGCCTTTAAATATATTTCTGTCGCCCTTCGCTCGGCCGGCCTCCGCATACATCTATAGCGGCGGGGGAGATGCGCGCCTCTCGCAAACCGGCAGTTCGGGCACAAAAACCTGCACAATTACGTCTGTGCAGGTATTGTTTTCAAAGTTATTAAATTTTAATTTCGAGACCCGCTTCCGCTTTTTTACGGTGTACCATATACACTTGCGGCAAACGCCATACAGGTAAAATCTCTTAGTTTTCGTTTCTCACGCCCTCAAACCTTTTTTCCTTGCGGCTTTTAAGGGGAGTGGAGCCGTCCCTTGCTCAAATTTCTCTTATTTCTCGCTTCTGCGCTCAGATTTCGATATGCCGGCCAAATTATTTCTAATTTTCCGTCTGTCGGAATTTTTGTATCCGGAATTAAAAGTCCCTTCATCCGGGCCGTTAAAACTTCTTTGTCCGAATATCATCATCCGATTGCAGATTTTTGAAATCTGATAAATTCTTTGTTCGGGATCACTCCGCTCGTCTTATCATCCGTGCGGTCAGCCGGTCTTCAGGCCTGATTTCCGAAAACCGATTTAAATCCCTGCGAAATTAAAACCGTGTTTTCAGAATAAGGTCTCCCGGGTAAAACTGTTCATTGGACTACCCTCCTTGGTTACGTAGTAGCTTTGCGGAAGTAAAGAATTTTTTTGGTCATGTTTGTTTACCTCCTTTTTGCTATTCAATTTATATCAACGGGCGGTACGCAATTTCGCTGTCCGCTCTACGGTATAACATTGACCCCCTTTCGGGGCTACTTGAAAGTCATCTTTTACCTCTTTGAAGTCATTAGTTAAAAATGTTTAGCGCTAACATTTTTTGTTTGTTATTTTCTTTTTGTACCTTCATTATAGCAGATATTTTTCAGTTGTCAAGGGGTAAATCAAAAATTTTTTAAAATTTTTTTAATGCGATGCGTGCGCGCAGGCGCGGCGCATGCATACGGGCCGCGCCTGCGTACCCGCGCATAATATATAGTCGCGCGCCCGCGCGTATGCTTCGCCGCCTTCCGTTTGCAGTCTTTTTCGCATGCCGGAAATTTTCGTTTTTATTGATCTGTCGGCGCGGAAGCGCGGGATTTATGTCGTTTTTTATGCCTTCCGCCAAAAATGGCGCGGGCAAAAGGCTTGACAAAATTGTCGCCTTAAGTTATATTAACTGAACTGAAAGGCATGAGCGGCGTGCTGCCGCGGAGGTTTTTTATGGATATCAGAAGCGAACATATCGGCGATAAGTTGGAAGTCTGGTTCAAAGGCGAAGTGTGCGCCGAATGCGTGCCTGAGGCCGAGGCGTTTTTAAACGGCAATCTCGGCGGGGTAAAGAGCCTTATAATCGATTGCGGCGGCGTAAAGCGCCTTACAAAGGAGGGCGTGATGCTGCTTCTCTCCACCAAAAAGAAGCTCGGCGACGTGTCCATGTCGCTCGTCAACGTTCGCGAAGATATCTACGACAAGCTCGAGGAGCAGGGCGTCACTACGCTCATAGATATATCCAAAGCCGAGTAAGTTCCGCGGCCGGGGATCTGACGCTGGCTTTCATCCGGTTGTTTTGCATTAAATTTTAAAATTTTGCCCTGAGGGGCGCATTTTGCGCCCCTCAGGGCAGTTTTTATTCGTTTTTTGAGTTATTTTTCATATAAAACAGCCGAAAAATCATAAATTTTGCCCGGTATAGAGCCAAAACAGCTGCAAGTATCTCAATTTTCGCATTTGACATATTTCATCTTCGGTGATAAAATCGGAATATACGGCAGAAAATACGGCCGCAGGCGGGATGATCATATGACTGACAGCGGAATAAAACTCACGCCGCTCGCAGGGCGGGCGGTAATAAACAAAAAGGATGCAATAACCGGCTCGGTTTTTCTTGCCATACTTATCAGCGCCGTCCTTCTGGTGCTCGTACAGTCGCTCAACGTATTGTTTTTCCGCGAAATGCCGGCGCTGTTTTGGTCGTTTACCGCAGTTTTGGTTTTGGCCGACGGCGTTCTGTGCGTGCTTGTGTTCCGCAGGGCCCTTTCAGACGCAGGCGCCGCACGTTCAGTTCCGCCATATACCATTGCCTATCGTCACGACGGCTTTTTCGTGCTCTGTCACAAGGGCGGCGAAAGGGAATATATCCCCGCTGACGACATTGTAAAGGTCACGTCTTCCCGCGCAAAGCTGGCTTTTGTCCTGAACGGCTGGGCATATTCCGGCGGTCTCAACTACGGCAGGGTGACGTTTTATGTGTCGTACGGCAAAACTGTTTCAAAAAAATCGGTAAAGAATGTGGCAAACTGCGCCCAGTCGGCGCGCTTTATCCAATACACCATTCTCTCCAGGGGCGCCGTGGCGCACATCGGGGACAAAGAAGAGGCCATCGGCGCCGTGTGATATGAGGCGCTTTTTCCTTCGCGCCCTTCCCGTGCCATAAAATTTGTTTTTTCGCAATTTTTTTTATGTGATTTAGTTGACAATTTTTTGCTCATTTGTTAGTATCTAAATACAAATAAATCCCGTGGGGGAGTAGTAAGCTCGCTTTTGCGAGTGGCAGTCAACCAACATCGTGGCATAAAGCCTGGCCTGCCTTGAATTATCAGACTCACGTATAACCTTTTCGGCTATACGGGGTCAGTTTGAACCGTAAGCTTAAAGGTAAGCTTGCGGATATTTTTTTGTAATAAGCAAACGGAGGTTTTTATGAAGGAGTACATGCAGTCCGCGCAGGACGTCCTCAAAGAGCTGGGCGTCAACGCAGACGGGGGCCTCTCTGCCGCAGAGGTGGAGAAGAGCCGCGCGGAACACGGCGAAAACCAATTTACGCGCGAAAAGCCTAAGTCGATACTCCGCCGCATATGGGAGGCGCTGTGCGAGCCGATGATGATAATTCTGCTTGTCGCGCTCGCCATAACCATAGCCGTGCAGATCGTTTCTGTGTGCATGGGCGGCGAATTTGACTGGATAGAGTGCGTGGGCATAGTCGTAGCTATCGTTATATCGGTCGCCATTTCTGTCGTTATGGAGCACCGCAGCGCCAAGGCGTTCGAGGCGCTTTCCCGGATAGGCGAGGACACCCTTGTGAAGGTCGTGCGCGGCGGCGAAGTTACGCTTATACCCCAGAAAGAGGTGGTAGTGGGCGACATTCTGTGCGTGGAGACGGGCGCAAAGCTGCCCGCCGACGGCAGATTGATCGAGAGCACTCAGCTTCAGTCTGACGAGAGCGCTTTAACGGGCGAGAGCATGGCGGTAAAGAAGGATGCGGGCTTTATATGCGCGGCGGAGAACACCCCTGTCGCCGAGCGCCACAACATGCTCTATTCGGGCTGCTTTATAACGGGCGGCTCTGGCAAAGCCGTCGTCACGGGCGTGGGCGACAATACCGAGTTCGGCAAGATCGCGCGCGAGCTCACCAACCAGGATAAGTCGAGCACGCCGCTGCAGGAAAAGCTCGCCAGGCTCGGCAAGCTCATAACCATGCTGGGCGCGATTGCGGCAGCGCTCATATTCGTCATTCAGATAATAGAACTCGCCGTGGCGGGCTTCCCCTCCGACGGGGCCGAGGTATTCCGCCTGATCTCGGGCGCGTTTATCGACAGCATAGTGCTGATAGTTGCCGCCGTGCCCGAGGGCCTTCCCACTATAGTGGCGGTAACTTTGGCGATAAATATAATCAAAATGTCAAAGCAGAATGCGCTTGTCAAAAAGCTCGTCGCCTGCGAGACCGTCGGCTGCATAAACGTCATCTGTTCGGATAAGACGGGCACGCTCACAGAAAACAGAATGACCGTCACCGACGTGCAGATGGGCAACACCCGCCTCTCTCCCGACAAGATACCTTCAGACAGCGCCCTTATACGCGGCTTCTGCGTGAACTCCACCGCCGACGTGCACTTCAACGGCGACAGGACGGAGTTTATAGGCAACCCTACCGAGTGCGCAATGCTCGTCGCGGCGCACAAGTCGGGCGTGGAATACCAGTCGGTGCGCAGCGGCTACAGGCAGATATACCGCTACCCCTTCTCGTCCGAGACAAAGAACATGACGACCGTCGTAGACGAGATGGGCGAAATTATAGCCTACACCAAGGGCAGCCCCGAAAAGATAATCGCCATGTGCGACATGGCCCCCGAAGACAGAAGGGCCGCAGAAGATTCGATAGCCTCCTACCAGGCGCAGGCTGGCAGGGTAATAGCGCTCGCCCACCGCACCTTAGAGCGCGGATACGACTTCGATAACGAGCGCGCCGCCGTTGAAAGCGGCATGATATTCGACGGCTTCGTCGTCATCTCCGACCCTCTCCGTTCGGACGTGTTCGCCGCCGTTGAACGCTGCCGCCATGCGGGCATAGATATAAAGATGCTCACGGGCGACAACATAATAACCGCCAAGGCGATAGCCACCCAGCTCGGCATTCTGGACGACGACCACATCGCCGTGGAGGCCAAGGACGTGGAGGACCTCTCCGACGAGGAGTTCTCCGAGATGATAAAGAAGATTCGCGTCATAGCGCGCTCCACGCCCGTAATCAAGATGCGCGTGGTAAAGGCGCTCAAAGCCCAGGGCAACGTCGTGGCAGTCACTGGCGACGGCATAAACGACGCCCCCGCCATAAAGAACGCCGATGTAGGCGTGGCGATGGGCATCACGGGCACCGAAGTTTCCAAGGAGGCGAGCGACATCGTGCTTTTAGACGACTCGTTCTCCACCATAGTCACGGCCGTGCAGTGGGGCAGGGGCATTTATGAAAATTTCCAGCGCTTCATCCAGTTCCAGCTCACGGTAAACCTCTCGTCGGTGCTTATAGTGTTCATCTGCGTAGTTTTAAACATAGGCAACCCCTTCACCGCCATACAGATGCTGTGGATAAACCTCATCATGGACGGCCCTCCCGCGGTAACGCTCGGCCTCGAGCCCATGCGCGAAGGACTCATGGACCGCAGCCCCACGCCGAGGAACTCGAATATAGTTTCAAAGGATATGCTCTCGCGCATAATCGTAAACGGACTGTATATGACGCTCATCGTGGTGCTGCAGACCGAGCTCAACTTCCTCGGCATAGAGGAGGGTCACGAGAGCACGGCTGTGTTCACGCTGTTCGTTCTCTTCCAGCTCTTCAACGCCTTCAACGCGCGCGAGCTGGGGAACAACAGCATATTTAAAAACTTCCTCAAAAACCACATCATGCTCGCCGTGTTTGCAGGCACCTTCGTGCTGCAGATAATAATCACCCAGTTCGGCGGAACGGTATTCGACACGAACGGCCTGAATATAATCGACTGGCTCAAGGTGTTTGCAATGGCGCTCTCGATAATCGCCGTATCCGAGATAGTAAAGCTCGCCCGCAGGCTGTTTGCGCGCGGCAAGCACCGCGCTGCGGCATAAAACTTGCGTTGAGTTAAAATATATCACCTATAGTTTTTTTTGCGTGGAATGGCAACCAATGTTGCAATTCCACGCTTTTTTGTCGCAGTTGTAAAATTTTTCTGTAAGCTATTGACAAGCTAATAAGCAGTGTTATAATAAATATGGTTATAATAGTTATTATTATAGCAAATTAAATCTATGGGAGGAGTTTGTTATGTTGAAATCGGCAAGAAGAGTATTGCTTTGCGCTGTCTGTGCAGTCATTTGCATTATAGCGCTTGCAATCGGATTGGCAATGCCAAAGGTTACTTATGCAGAGAGCAATGAGGAAGTCAGAGCTCAATCTGCTGCAGCACAAAAAGAGGCGCAATATGCAGTACCGTTTGCTGTTGACGAGCAATCGGGGTTGGGCTTAAATATCAATGTCGTCAAGGCAGAAGCTGTAGATGATTATAATACAAGTTACAGCGTGCTCGACCCTGCCAAAATTTCACAAATGCCGGCAAGCAGGATAAATCGCAGCAGCAGTCAGTCATATACTTATTACACTTCCGATATTGAAGATTTAGTTTTAGATTTTAAATTGAATGTTAATATCGGTGGAGAGATGGTCGCTTTTATTGGCGCACTGAAAGCGAATTTGGAAAGTGCGCTCGGCGTTTCGTACAGCAATTACCTGTATAAATTTTTCAGCGTGTTAGAGCATAATATTTTGCGTTATAATTCCTATCTCAATGATTATTCCGACCCTGATACATATGAAGGTTATTTCAGCGATAGTTTTTTAAATGATTTGGAAGAGTTATCGCAAAATGAAGATTTTGACGGCTTTTTCGATAAGTACGGCACGCATATAATCGGTTCGGCGAATTATGGCGGCAGAATGGCTGCAAGTTATGTGCTTGTGTCGGATACGGTAATTTTAAATAGTGATGTATCGTCGGTAATATCGCAGGAAGTCGATTTTGCAAATTTGGGCAATGTCAGCCTGGCTTCAATAGCGGAAAGTATTGGAGCTAAGTTCGGCGTAAACTATTCAAGCGGCGAACTAACGAGAGGTTTTTATGTTGAATCTGTTGGCGGAGATTCTTTCATCAGCGGCTTACCAAGCAATTTCGAAGATAGTTATAATGATTGGCTCAGCTCATTTAACAGCAGCGGCGCTGCGTCAGTTTTAATAAACTATACAAATGACGGGTTGGTGCCCATATGGGATATTTTGCCCGCTTCATATGCCGGTTTGTCTGACGAAATGGAAACTGCTTTTGAAACGTACTATGATAATTTCGAATCTAACATTATAAGTGAATTTAAAAGCACAAACGATGTCGATTTTGCCGGCGGTTCCGGCTCTGTAGACGATCCGTTCCAGATTTCTAATGCAACGCAGTTAAAAAACATTCCCGAAGTCAGCATGAACGCCAATTATATACTTAACAATAATGTTACTTTAACCGATACCAACTGGGTCCCTTTGGGCGGATATTACAGGGAAACTCCCGAATTTAACGGAACGTTGAACGGCAACGGAAAAACAATAAGCGGATTAAGAAGGACGGCGGACATAACCGAAAAAAATCACGGTTTCTATTTCGGGTTGTTTGGTTGTATCGGCTCTGAAGGCGTTGTAAAGGACCTTACTTTAAGTAACGTATATATTCATATGGACGGGCCTGAAGTAAATGATGCCGCGGCAAGGGTTTTTGTGGGCGCCCTTGCGGGAATGGTTCATGGTACTGTTCAGGATGTAACTGTAAACGGCACAGTTTATAACGATGTCTGCACAAACGGCATTGTTTATGCCGGCGGTCTGGCTGGCGCGGCATATCTGGCAACTTTTGAAGATTGCACAAATAATGCCGATGTTACAAGCGGCCGCTATACCGGCGTGGGCGGCGGCCTGGTCGGCTACAGCACGGGCGGCTCCTTCCGCTATTGTGAAAATACCGGGGATGTACTTGCAAGGTGCACCGGCTGGGGTGGTCACGCAAGTGCCGCCGGAATTTCGGGCGAAATTTATCAAGGGGATACCGCCATAAACATGACAACATTTACGTCATGTACAAACAGCGGCAAGCCTGATGCCCAAAACTATCCCGGTGGAATTTTTGGCGATTTGACAGAGGGCGAGATATATTCAAAAACTACCTCCAACATATATTCATAATAAGCGAGGTGAAATATTATGCTTAAAATGCTGCGGGCAGATTTTTATAAGATTTTTAAATCAAAAGTCTTGCTGGTTCTGCTGATAGTCGTTTTTTGCTGCGTGATAGCCAATCCGCTCTATCTGATGGACGAATATATTATCACTAATAATTCCGTGTATCGCCATCTGGAGTCGCCGAGAATATTCACAATGTATATGTGGATATTTGTGGTGCCGTTTGTTGCAAAGGATTTTTCTTCGGGGTTTTTAAAAAATATTTTTCCCTCTTATTCCGGGGCGGATAAGGTATATTACATACTCTCCAAATTATTTTATATATTCGCCCTGTGTTTGCTGTATTTTATTCTTGATTTTATCGTAAACATTATATTTACGGCTGCCGCAAACCCGGAAGACTGGATGATGTATAACCCTGAAAGGGATTATTTTACCGTTGGATTCTTTTACTTCAGATATATTGCGCAGATGATCAACGCCGTGGCGGCAGGTTCGCTGCTCATGCTGCTGTGTGTGCTGATAAAAAGGGAATATATTGTTTTTATAATCGTTCTGCCCTACTTATTTCTGTTCAGCTATATGCTGTATGAATTCATAAACGATATGGTCGCATTATTGGCCGAAAAAATGCGTTTAGAAATTGATAGGTTCGATATCAAGCCCTTTACCGTTTTTGGCGGATTCAGCGGCGTGACTAGCGATAAAAGTTATACGGTGATCCCCTTTGTGCTCGGCATATGCTACACGATAGTATTCACGCTTCTCAGCTATGTGGCAGTCAGAAGGAGGAGCTATTGAAATGGAGCTTGTCAAAGTTAACGGGATAGGAAAAGTTTATCGCAAAAAGACGGTGCTGCACGATGTGAATTTTGCCATAGAGCAGGGCGAAATATACGGCCTTGTCGGCAACAACGGCGCGGGTAAAACCACGCTTTTAAGGATAATAGGCAATATGCTGCGACCCACTTCGGGTAAAATCGTTTTAAATAAAGAGCAGTTCAAATCCAAGGTGCGCATTGGCGTGCTCATCGAGCGCCCGGCATATTATTTCGATATGTCCGCCTATGAGAATATAAAGGCAAAGGCGCTTGCCCTCGGGGTGAGATATGCGCCGCAGGATATCAACGATCTTTTGGAACTTGTGGGGCTGCATGATGTCGGCAAAAAGAATGCGGCCGCCTTTTCAACTGGTATGAAGCAGCGCCTCGGCATAGCGCTTGCCATGGTGGGCGAGCCCGACTTGCTGTTGTTTGACGAACCTATCAACGGGCTCGATCCTCAGGGCATACTCGAGATAAGAAACGCGCTTTTAAAAATTCATGCCGAGCGCAATGTCACTATGATAATATCCAGCCATATCCTCGATGAGCTTGCAAAAACTGCTACGCGGTTCCTTGTGCTCAACAAGGGCAGGATCATAAAAGACTGCACCAAGGAACAGTTTGTTTCCGAGTGTGGCGACATGGAGATAGACGAGTACTATTTGCAGCTTGTAAGTGCTGATTGAATTATTTTGAGTTTAAACTTTCCCCGCAAGGTATCTTGCGGGGTACTTTTTTGGCGGCGCTTTGCAGCCGCGCGCCCTGTTGACAGGGCGCGCGGCAGGGTGTATAATCATTGTGTAAAATTAAAAAAGGAGGCGGCATATATGCTTGCTATCGGCCGGAAGGCCCCCGATTTTTCGCTCTCCGACGAGAGCGGGAATGCCTATTCGCTCACAGATTTTGCGGGAAAAACTTTAGTTCTGTATTTCTATCCAAAGGACAGCACTCCCGGCTGTACCCGCCAGGCGTGCGCGTTCGGCGCGCTGTACGGGCAGTTCAAGGCCCTCGGCGCGGAGGTAGTGGGGGTCAGCAAAGATTCGGCCGCCTCGCACGCGAGGTTCAAAGAGAAGAACCCTCTGCCCTTTATTCTTCAGTCCGACCCCGAAAAGTCTGCGCACGAAGCCTACGGGGCCGTCGGCGAAAAGAAGCTCTACGGCAAGGTGACGGTGGGCACCATTCGCACGACCTATGTAATAGACGGCGGCGGCACGATAATTTACGCCAAGGCGGGCGTTTCGCCCGACAAGAATCCGGGGGAGGTGCTGGAATTTTTAAAAACCCTCAAAACTTAATATTTACTTCGCATTACTTTGTTGTTCTGCGGCTCGTCGAAACGCGCATAAACATACAGGCAGCAAAGTAAACTTTTCTGCCGGATTCGTTCAGCGGTTTCTCCTCTTCCCAAAAAATCTTTGTGAAACAAATCTTTTTTTGGGAGTTTTGTAGGGTCACTTACGCCTAAGTAAGCTCCCTCAAGTTTTCCTCGAACGCCTCGTACTGCTCGTAACTATTAAGTTTATAATTGCTTACAGCAAGGTGCAATTCCCGCGGCAATATGCCGCAAATAACGCATAAATCAAGGGGTAAAAATGATGAAAAAGATAAAGATAGCCTATATAGGCGGCGGGTCAAAGATGTGGGCGCGCGTGTTCATGTCTGACCTTGCGATAGCGGAGGGCCTCGGCGGCGAGATAGCGCTGTACGATATCGATATCCCTGCGGCAGAGCGCAACGCGGCGATAGGCGGCTACATCAACGCCGACCCCGCCGCAAAATCAAAATTTGAATACAGGGTGCATGAAGATATCGGGGGCGCGCTCTCGGGCGCCGACTTTGTGGTCATATCCATACTCCCCGGCACTTTCAAAGAGATGAAAAGCGACGTGCACGCGCCCGAAAAGTACGGCATATGGCAGTCCGTGGGCGACACGGCGGGCCCCGGCGGCGTGCTGCGCGCCATGCGCACCGTGCCCATCTACGAGGGCTTCGCGCGCAAAATAAAGGAGATATGCCCGGACGCGTGGGTGATAAACTTCACCAACCCCATGAGCATATGCGTGAAGACGCTTTACGACGTGTTCCCCGGCATAAAGGCCTTCGGCTGCTGCCACGAGGTATTCCACGCGCAGGAATTTTTGTGCTGCGCCCTGAAGGAACTAAAAGGCATAGACGTGCACCGCTCGCAGATTTATACCGACGCCTGCGGCGTGAACCATTTCACCTGGATAACCGAGGCGCGGTATAAAGACTATGACCTGCTTTCGCTCATTCCCGAATTTGAGGAAAAGTTCTATGAAGAGGGCTACTGCGAGCAGGAGGGGCACGGCAGGTTTGATTTTAAAACCGATCCCTTCTGCTACGGCAACAAGGTGAAGATGGACCTCTTCAACAAATTCGGCGCCCTCGCCGCCGCGGGGGACAGGCACCTTGCCGAGTTCATGCCGCGCGGCTGGTATCTGAAGGACCCCGAAACGGTTAAAAGCTGGCTGTTCAATCTGACCACGGTGGACTACCGCGAAAGGCAGCAAAAGGAACGCGTTTCCGAGACGATAGAGATGGCCGAGGGGAGGAAAAAGTTCCCCGTCGTAAAGTCGCAGGAGGAGGCGGTGGAGCTCATGAAGGCGATAATGGGGTTTGAAACGGTCGTTTCAAACGTAAATATGCCCAACGTCGGGCAGATGCCCCAGCTTCCCCTCGGCGCCATAGTCGAAACGAACTGTGTGTTCTCCAACGGTCAAGTGAAGCCCGTCGCGGCCAAGCCGCTGCCAAAGGCGGTGGCAGGGCTCGTCTATCGCGCCTCGAACAATATCGAGGTATGTTACGATGGCATAAAGGAGCGGAACTTAAACAAGATATATCTCTCCTTTGCCAACCAGGCGCTGTGCGACGGCCTCCCCATGGACGAAAGCTATTCGCTGTTTAAAGAGATGTGTATAAACACGCGCGCATATCTCGACGAATTTTTCGATTTATCAAAATTATAAAAAATAATTTTACGGGCGGCATTGCCGCCCGTTTTGCTTTCCTGGTTGTAAATATAAAATAGAAAATTTTTGGGAGAACATATGTAATTTCGGTAATAGTGTATTTGCGTTATTACATTATTTACTTTTTTAGCAGGGGGCATATTGACTAATATAAAAAAGCTGATATAATAAAATTAGTAAATAATAGTAAGGAGGAACAAAATTGTGAAGAAATTTTCAAAAATTGAAAAGCGTAGTGTTTTGGCGTTGTTAATGGTTGTTATCTTGCTTATATTATTTTTTCCGAATATTGTTAGTGCTTCATATGCATATAATGCGGATAACTATGAATCGGCCGGCATGAATTTTATGTTGGGGCAGTATTACGCTCGAGAAATTTCTTATTCAGAAGTTAGTGCGGAAGATTCTATCGATTTGTATGATGATGAAAGTAATGTGACTGCAAAAATTCTTATAATAAATAGAGATGATTTTATTGATTATGTAGTACTTGATTTCAGAGCTGACCGCATAGATGAATTTGGATTTGATCAGAGTGAGTTTATAAATTTATTCTATGATAAAGAGCAAATTATGTATGCAGGTACTTTGAATTATGCCTATTATGATAACGGTCAACTTAAAGATATTTATGGTGATAATATCAGTGAGGCGGTTTACTTGGCAGAGATGCGTGAATTCAAAGCGTCATTTGATTTGGATCCCGGTGATAGTGGTTATGACGGGATTTTAAATTGGAACGAGCTTGAAATTGATGTTGAGACGTCGGGAAATGAGATTGCTGAAGGTGGTGAAATTATAAGACGTGCACATGCTTTTGTTGATGGAGTTACAGAAAGTGGCGTAAGTAATTTAATTCAATTTACTTCAAGTAACGTTTATAATTCGATGTATGAATTGCGAGAAGGCGTTACAATTAACGATACATGTGTTGCTACAGCGCTGACAAATTTGTGTTTATATTATGATGCACTGGAGATGTATCCCGGTTTAATTGTTGAAGATAAATATGAAACATTTATTTCGATTATTGATTATATAGATTTTTTTGATTGGAATGGAGACTGGGAAACAAAGACGATAAACGGCATGACTTTTTATATAGGGGATCAGGGCTATGATTGCGAGCCGATTTATTATGGCGAAACCTCTTGGACTACTGTAAGAAGGGTGATAAATGACGGTAGACCACTATTGAGTGCAATATATAAAGCACAAGCAGGAGAAAATTTTTATCATGCTGTACTTATTCTGGGCTATGACAGCTATCAATATCAATATACGTACAGCGGGCGCGTTAATTCGGAAATGTATTATTATTTAAGAATCAGCGACGGGTGGGATACAAGTTCTGCCGGCAGATATATTGATTTCAACGGTTTTTACAGGTCGGTCGAAGCAATAGATTTAATAATAAGCAATTAAGGAGTTTATAAATGACAAAAAGGAAAATAGCAATAATAAGCGGCATAGCCGCGGCTATTGTGATAGTTGCAGTGGTGCTCGGTCTGTACTTCGGCGGTGTGATAGGCAACTATGTGCACAGAACTCTGAATGATTTCAGCGGCTTTTCAGATTTTTCGTCTAAAGAAGTGAAAAGTATTGATATTAATTTCTTTAATTATGACGAAGGTGAAGAGGTTGACTGCACCATTACCGACGGCAGCGATATAGCCTTTATTTCTTCGCTGTTTAAAAATGCCAGATATGAATTGCAGGAATATTCCGGCTATCCCGGGCAATCAAGTTACAATGTAACTTTTAATTTCAATGACGGGGGCAGCAGCTTCATCAATACGCTCTGCGTTAAGGTGGGCGGCAGATACTATTACTGCGAAAGCTATGAAGAGCTGTCGTCGGCGATAGGCAGCGCCATTGAGGGGCTGGATTGGACTATTACTAAATATTGACGGGATGTTTTCTGGTTGCAACAAAAGCGGGGTGTGGTGCGCAGTTCTGCGCACCACACCCCGCTTATACATAAGGAGAATAAAACAGTAAGAAGAAAAATTGCAGATGTGTATTTAAATTAATACAGATATAATTAATTTAATTTATTTAATTATTTTTATTTTCTGCGATTAATTTTTACCACGCCACCGACCACCAGTTGGGCGCCGAGCCCGTCACAAAGGTGATTATCACCATTATCAAAAAGTCCAAAACTATGGCGGCGCCCAGCGTGCAGTCCACGATCGTGGCTGCCCTTGTGCCCATCTTTGAAATAAGGTTCATCATGGGCCTGAACGCGAACGCCATTAAAAGGTACACGCCGCCGCCGTATAAAAGGGTGGTTATAATGCTGGTGTACCGCGTTATGTGCGTGGGTATGTCGCTGTAGTCCCAGAGGATCACGCCTGCGCACTTTTCATACAGCATGCCCACGGCTATCTCGCCCGCCATGATGAACAGGAATATCACGGCAAAGTAGATGATGTGCGAAAGCACTCTCTTTCCGCGCGTCATGTTCTTGAATATGCGTATGTTGAAAAACCGCAGTTCGTCGGGCGTGCCCATCAGCACGTATACGGCAAGCAGCGCTATGCCGTACGCCATTAAAAAGGGCAGCAGCTGGTGACGGCAGTCGAAGATGTGCTTTGTCACCATTCTGCCCGCGTTCTCTGCGCAGAAGCCGAAAAATGAAAACACTATCATGCCCACCAAAAAATAGCGCACGTCGTACCCGAATATGGTCAGCGGCCTGCGCTCTCTTTTGGCCTTTACGACCTTCAGCCTGCGCCCGTCTTCTCTTTCGGCAGAAGATTCAACTCCTTCGCCTATAACGTATGTATTGTCCATGATGCTCTCCTCTTTACATATCTAATATGCGCCGCGATTATAAAGCGTTCATAAATCATTTATAAAGTTAACATAAATTTTTGCAAAAATTGCGTTATTTTTGCTGTAAAATTCTGCCTTTTGTGCGCCGTATGGCGGGCTGAGGCATCTTTGCCGTCCTTTTAACGCCCATATATTATTGTTCCGCAGTTAAAATTCGATTTGAGAAATGTAAATTATTTGTAAGTGTTTGCGGCATACTTTGTTGCCCGTTGACAACGGCGGCGGCGCGTTATATAATACTATATATTGCCATATGGCTGTATAAAATACGTTATGGCGCACAATACGGTACCCCGCTGAAGCGCCGAAAGGGGGAAAGATGAAATATATTATAGCCCTCGACCAGGGCACCACGAGCACCCGCGCCGTGCTCTTCGATAAATCGGGCGCGATAGTTTCGTCATACGGGCGCGAGATAGAGCAGTTTTACCCCGCTCCCGGCCTTGTGGAACACGACGCCGAGGAGCTGTTCTTCTCGTCTCTCCGCGCCGTGCAGCGCGCCATGGAGCTTGCGGGCGCATCTGCCTCCGATATAGCCGCGCTGGGCATAACCAACCAGCGCGAAACGGCGATAGTGTGGGAGAAAAAGACGGGCCGCCCTGTGTGCAACGCCATAGTGTGGCAGTGCCGCCGCACGGCCGGCCGCTGCAGGCAGCTTGAAGAGCTCGGCCTCACCGGTACCATACGCAAAAAGACGGGGCTCATTCCCGATCCGTATTTTTCGGCCACTAAGCTGGAGTGGATACTCAAAAACGTCCCCGGCGCCAGGCAACGGGCGGAGAGGGGCGAGCTGCTGTTCGGCACGGTGGATACCTGGCTTGTGTGGCGGCTGACGGGCGGCACGGTGTTCGCCACCGACTACACCAACGCCTCGCGCACAATGCTCTTCAATATTCATACGCTGGAGTGGGACGACGAGCTTTTAGAGCTCTTCGGCGTGCCCCGCTGCATGCTGCCCGAGGTTTTGCCGTGCGGCGGCGACTTCGGAGTGACCGAACATGGCTTTTTCGGCGGCGGCATACCCATACGGGGCGTGGCGGGCGACCAGCAGGCGGCGCTCTTCGGTCATCTGTGCTTAAACGAAGGCGAGGCCAAAAATACCTACGGCACGGGCTGCTTTTTGCTGATGAACGCGGGCAAAAGGGCGTGCACGGAGAGCGGACTTCTTACTACTCTCGCCGCGTGCGTTGACGGCAGGCCGAACTACGCGCTCGAAGGTTCGGTATTTATCGGCGGCGCGGCCGTGCAGTGGCTGCGCGACGGCCTCGGGCTTATCTCCTCCGCCGCGGAGACCGAGGAGCTTGCCGAAAGGGTGAAAGACAGCGCGGGCATGTATTTCGTGCCCGCTTTCAACGGGTTGGGCGCGCCCTATTGGGACGGCTCGGCCTGCGGGATACTCAGCGGGATCACGCGCGGCGCAAAAAAGGAGCATATAGTGCGCGCCGTGCTCGAGGGCATGGCCTACCGCGTGAACGACGTTCTGCGCGCAATGGAGGCGGCTTCGGGCGTTACTCTTTCCCGCCTCGCGGTGGACGGCGGCGCCAGCGCCAACAACTTTTTAATGGGCTTTCAGGCTGATATCTCGGGGTGTGAAGTCGTGCGCCCTGCAAATACCGAGGTGACGTCGCTGGGTGCGGCATATATCGCGGGCCTTTCGTCATGTTTCTGGAAAAATCTTGACGAGGTGCGCGGGAATGTAAAGGTGGACAGGGTATTTTCTGCCAAAATGTCCGCAGAGCGGCGCGGATCGCTGCTTGAAGGGTGGCGCAGGGCGGTGCAAAAATCGCAGGTGTGATACGGCCTTGTATATGCGTCGCATTACATTGTCGCTGTTACGGGTGTGCTCAGTCACTTACGCCTAAGTAAGCTCCTTCGCACCTTCCGCCAGCTCCGCGTACTGCTCGCATCTGCAAGGCCTCCGCAGGCGGGTTCAGTAAATAAATTTAATTAAATAAAAAATAAATTAATTATTTAATTAAAATAAATTAATTATTTAATTATTTAAATTAAATTAAAAATAAATTAATTAAATTAAATATTGTAATTTTATGGAAAATAAAAAATATAAACTCAATTTCGAGCTCGTGCCCGACAGTTGCTGGTATTCCAACCTGCGCAGTCTTTTAACCAAAGGGCAGTGGGACGCCCTGCGTAAAAAAGCGTATGCCCGTGCGGGCGGTAAGTGCATGGTCTGCGGCGCTCCGTCGAAGCGGCTGGAAGCGCACGAACAGTGGGAGTACGACGAGAAAAACGCCGTTCAGCGGCTTAAAGATATAATCGCCGTCTGCCCCGCCTGCCACGCAGTCATCCATATCGGCCGTACGCAGCTAAAGGGCGATATCCGCGCCGCCGAGGAACATTTCATGAAGGTGAATGACTGTACCTACGCCGAATACCGCGCTGCTTTAGGCGAGGCCAACGCGGCGCACATCCGCCGCAACAGGGTGCCCGAGTGGGGACTGGATATTTCAAAACTTACGGAATTTATTTGAACGGCATTTATATGAGTTTGTTTCGGTGCGGGCGCGCGGAGTTCAGGCTGGCTGAATTCTGCGCGCTCTTTCTGTGCTGTTGTAAACTAACATCGTTGTCCGCCGTCAGATGCGCGCTTTTGCAAAAAGTTTTCAACATTGCACACCCTTTTATTAACAGTGCCCGCGCAAACGCGCCGATTTGCGCCGAAACGGCCGGCTTTGTGCAGCTTGTACATTGTTACAAAAAAACATACAATATATAGTGGACAGCCGCTTGACAACGCACTATATATGTTATATACTTGGTTTTACTGCGGCAACGGGGGCGGGGTACATTGTTTTTCGCTTTCCGGGCGGCTTAAAGAGGCCACGCAGGCCGTGTTTTGCCGTGTTTGCAAGTTTTATAATATTTTCTTATACAAGATATTGTGTTTTGGGTATTGACAAAACACAATATGTGTGATATGATGTAAGTGTTCGCCGAAGATAAGGGGCGATCGGCTGTTGCGGGACGGCCATGTCCGTCTGCGTTGGCAGAAAATAAAGTAAGTTTTACCGTGGCGCGTAAGGGCGCGCTTGAGGAGGAGATTTTCATGAAAGTTATAAAAAGGGACGGCACGACGTGCGATTTCGACGGCAACAAGATAGCCGTCGCCATTCAGAAGGCCAACCAGTCTGTGGACTTTGAAGACAGGATAACCGACGAGCAGATCACGAAGATAGTCGACGACATATCTTCCCGCCACAGAGCACGCCTTCTTGTAGAGGATATACAGGATATGGTGGAGGAGAAGCTCATGGAGCTTCAGAAGTACAACCTCATGAAGTCGTACATTCTCTACCGCTATGAGCGCGCGCTCGTCAGGAAGGCCAACACCACCGACGAGAGCATACTTTCGCTCATCCGCAACGCCAACAAGGACGTAATGGAGGAGAACTCCAACAAGAACGCGCGCACGGCCTCCACCCAGCGCGATCTTATAGCGGGCGAAGTTTCAAAGGACCTGACGCGCAGGATACTCCTGCCCGAATATATCTCCAAGGCTCACGACGAGGGCGCCATCCACTTCCACGACGCCGACTATTTCCTTCAGCCCATATTCAACTGCTGCCTCATCAATATCGAGGATATGCTCGATAACGGCACCGTAATGAACGGCAAGATGATCGAGAGCCCCAAATCTTTCCAGGTAGCCTGTACGGTAGTCACCCAGATAATCGCCTCCGTCGCCTCCTCGCAGTACGGCGGCCAGTCGGTGAACATGGCGCACCTCGGCAAGTACCTTCGCAAGACGAAAGAAAAGTACATGAAGCAGTGCGACGAGCAGTTCGGCGATACGATAAGCAGGGAAGAGAAGGATAAGTTCGTTGCCATGCGCTTGAAAGACGAGCTCAAGGCCGGCGTTCAGACCATACAGTATCAGATAAATACATTGATGACCACAAACGGACAGTCGCCGTTTGTAACGTTGTTTCTCTATTTGAAGCCCGACGATCCCTATATCGAAGAGAACGCCATGATAATAGAGGAGATACTCCGCCAGCGCTACCAGGGCATCAAGAACGAGGTGGGCGTATACGTCACCCCCGCGTTCCCCAAGCTCGTGTACGTGCTTGACGAGAACAACTGCTTAAAGGGCGGCAAGTACGACTATCTCACAAAAATGGCCGTAAAGTGCTCTTCAAAGCGCCTCTATCCCGACTATATCTCGGCGAAGAAGATGCGCGAAAATTACGAGGGCAACGTTTTCTCGCCCATGGGCTGCCGCTCCTTCCTCGCCCCCTGGAAGGACGAAAACGGCAACTATAAGTTCGAAGGCCGCTTCAACCAGGGCGTTGTTTCGATAAACCTTCCCCAGATAGGCATTCTCGCGAGGGGCGATGAAAAGAAGTTCTGGGATCTGATGGAGGAGAGGCTTCAGCTCTGCTTCGACGCGCTCATGGTCCGCCACAACGCGCTCATGGGCGTATCGTCCGACGTATCGCCCATACACTGGCAGTACGGCGCCATCGCCCGCCTCGACAAGGGCGAGAAGATAGATAAATACCTCTTCGGCGGCTACTCCTCGATATCCCTCGGCTATATAGGCCTGTATGAGGTGACCAAGCTGATGACGGGCGAGTCGCACACCACCGAAAAGGGCCAGGCGTTCGCGCTCAGGGTAATGCAGTGCCTGAGAGACCACTGCGACAAGTGGAAGGCGGAGACCAACATCGGCTTCGCGCTCTACGGCACGCCTGCAGAGAGCCTGTGCTACCGCTTCGCGCGCATAGACAAGGAGCGTTTCGGCACCATAAAGGACGTCACCGACAAGGGTTACTACACTAACTCCTACCATGTGGACGTGCGCGAGCACATCGACGCTTTCCATAAGTTCGAGTTCGAGAGCCAGTTCCAGAAGATATCTTCGGGCGGCGCGATATCGTATGTGGAGATACCCAACATGCGCAACAACCTTGCCGCCATGGAGGACGTCGTAAAGTTCATATACGACAATATCCAGTACGCCGAGTTCAACACCAAGTCCGACTATTGCCAGGTCTGCGGCTACGACGGCGAGATAATGATAAACGACAATTACGAGTGGGAGTGCCCTGTCTGCCACAACAAGGATCAGCGCAAGATGAACGTAACGCGCCGCACCTGCGGTTACTTAGGCGAGAACTTCTGGAATGTGGGTAAGACCAAGGAAATCAAAGCAAGAGTTCTGCATCTTTAATTACTCCGTCAAACTTCATATAAGCGTCGTAATACTGTGTCGCGCTTACGGGTGTTTTCGGTCATGTACGTCTTTGTACACTCCC
>DVHB01000001.1 GCA_018712405.1 Candidatus Coproplasma stercoripullorum | reverse complement strand
GGCACGTTCAAGGGATTTAACATAGCTAGTGCCGTGATATTCCCGCTTTAAATCGGGTTCGTATTAATCCCTTACAGTATAAAGTCATTCTTTATTTGATTCTTTTTAATGTAAGCACATTATACCTTGATTAGATATTAGCACACTCGCTTTTTTATTGTCAACAACACATAGCCACAATTATCGTTAGCAACGCGATAAGCAATTATTCTCCGTGATGCTTCTCCTTATAAAATTTCTGCGGGGCGGTGCCGGATTTTTGAAAATAAGAAAGCGTGCCTCCAACCGAAGACACTCCCTGCACAGTATCTCCGATCGTTGGCACAAAGCTTCCCTTATAACGGAAAACAGAGATACGAAATGCCTATTCGTACCCGTTATAAGGAATTGTGAAGTTTTGCGCCATTTACAGTATAATCCAAGCGAGCGAATTTTGCAAGAACGGCGCAGGTGTTTGACATTAAAAGTAAGTATCCTGAAGTGCTGCTGAAGCTTATTTATTTTTTCATCTCACCGGCATAGCCGATGGTTTTATTATACAATAAAAGAGCATGTATTTCCGATACATGCTCTTTTTATTTTATTAAATTTGGCGGGAAATGTCCTTTTTTAATTTACCGATTATCTTTTTCTCCAGGCGTGATATGTAGCTTTGAGAGATTCCGAGCGCGTCGGCGACGTCCTTCTGGGTCATCTCCTCGCCGCCGTCAAGGCCGAAGCGCATGTTCATTATCTTTTGTTCGCGCTGAGGAAGTTTGCTTAATGAGTTCTTTAAAAGCTCGCGCTCCACCCCTCCCTCTATGTCGGAATATACCGCGTCGGCATCTGTGCCCATAACGTCGGATAAGAGCAATTCATTGCCCTCCCAGTCGGTATTCAAAGGCTCGTCGAAGCTCACCTCCTGCTTTATGCGCGACATGCGCCTAAGGTACATGAGTATCTCGTTTTCAATGCAGCGCGAGGCGTATGTGGCGAGCTTTATATTTTTGTCCGAGCGGAAGGAATTTATCGCCTTGATGAGGCCTATCGTGCCCACCGACACAAGATCGTCGCCGTCCACCCCCGAGCTTTCAAACTTCTTGGCAATATACACCACCAGCCGCAGATTGTGCTCGACGAGCGCGGCCTTGGCCTTTTCGTCGCCGCTCTCCAGCCGCGAGATCTTGTCGCTCTCCTCCTCCTGCGAAAACGGCAGCGGCAGTGCCTCGGTACCGCAGATATAATCGAGCGAATTACCTTTGAAAAACAGAGTGAGCAATTTTTTTAACTTTTCAAACATACCTTAACCTCCGTCGGCGCACCGATGAGCTATTGCCATGTGTCCAGATCGGGGTGGAGCACGGCACGGCTTATCCCGCGCGGGCTTATGCCTATTTTTACGCAATTTATTGTATGCGCTTCTTCACCGTTATATATCTCAATTTTGTCCGCGGTAAAAATTTTCATGCACTTTTCCCCCGTCACCGTACGCACTTTTACGCTCTCTTTCAGCTCGCTTCCGTCGACTACATATGCCGCAGCCGCGGCCGAAATTACGCTTACGGGCGCGCCCGAAACGTATACATGGTTGCCGCTATCGAAAAAACCGTACTGCTCCACCTTTTTATCGCCGCGGTATATCACGCAGCGCAAGGTTCCGCTTTTGTGCCGCGCGATAAACTTTTTTGCGAGCGCCCTGCACAAAAGCGCGAGCACCATGGCAAAAAACATGGGTATGCCAACGGGCACCGACGAGAGGATATAGCCCACATCCGCCGAATACTCAGTCCCGGTCAGCGAGAATACGGCAATGAGTGCGCCGCCGAGCAGAAAGGACAGCGCAAGGAAGGCTGCGGCGAACTTTATGTATGCCTTTGCAGATGGAAACCTGCCCGCAAGAGCTGCGAGCGCGAGGCCGGAGGCAATTTTTACTGCCACCGCCCACGCGCCCGTAAGGCCGAACAGCGGAAAGACAACCGCAAAACCCGCGCCGAGGGCGCTTCCCGCGGCTATGCGGCGAAAGGAACAGATATTTTTGGTGAGAAACTTTGAGCACGCCAGCAGAGTGAAATCCATACAAAAATTTTCGACTATGGCAAGCTCCACATATACCTGCATACCTGCAGTATAGGCCGCCCGCGCGCGCAAATTTTGCGCTATTGTGACGGTATTTATATTTTTATAGAAAACGGGTGCGCAGAAAATTTATTAAGATTTCTCCGCTCGCTAAGCTCGGTCGAAATGACAAGGGCTGATAACAGAACGGCGGCGCGGGCAAAGTTTTGCCCGCGCCGCAAAGCTTAAGTCAGAGAAAAATTAATTAATAATTTTTTTAGCATAATCTTGCAGAATAAGTGTGCCCATGCTATAATGCAATCACCACACAAACTGAATCAATTGCTATATTGGGATACGAGCAGGCATATCGTATCTCTATTTCCCAATATAGCGGATAGTTTGTGTGGTAACAACCGGAGATACTGTTATGCAGGGTACGTCTTCGGTTGAAGCGCGCCCTTTATTTTTTAACGCAGATCGTACGCACACTTACCCTGCAAAAACATATGGGAGGAAATTTTATGAAAAAAAAATTGTTTATGCTGTTGTTGATTGCAGTAACCGCCGTATGCCTCGTGCTCGGCATTTCGGCATGCAGCGACGGTACTTTAGGGCTTGAATATGTGCTCTCCTCCGACAGCACATATTACATAGTAATGGGTATAGGTAGCGCACGAGTAACCAACATAACAATACCTTCTGAAATCAAAGGGAAGCCAGTAAAAGAAATTAGATATAGGGCATTTGAAGGTTGTAATTTTACAAGTATAACGATTCCTGACAGCATAACTTCCATTGGCAGTTATGCATTCTACGGGTGCGATTCACTCGGAAGTATTTCAATCTCAAACAACGTTACTTCTATTGGAGAATATGCTTTTGAAGGTTGCAATTCACTGGAATACAATGAATACGATAACGCACTATATTTAGGCAATAATGATAATCCCTATGCTATATTAATTAAATCCAACAATGATAACATTGTAAACTGTAATATAAACGAAAACACAAAAATTATTGCAGATGGTGCATTCCGCGTATGTAAATCGCTTAAAAATATAAGCATTCCAAACAGCGTAATCTACATTGGTACATACACATATGATGATTGTGCTGCCATTGAAAGCATAAGTGTAGACAAAGAAAACAAAATATATCACAGCGATGGAAATTGTCTTATTGAAACTGACACAGGTTCTTTAATTAGAGGCTGCAAAAATAGTATTATACCCGATGACGGCAGCATAACTTCAATTGGCAACTCTGCGTTCTATAACTGCTCCTCTCTTGAAAGCATAGCCATTCCGAACAGCGTAACTTCAATTGGCAGCTATGCGTTCTACAACTGCTCCTCTCTTGAAAGCATAGCCATTCCGAACAGCGTAACTTCAATTGACAGCTCTGGGTTCTCGGAATGCTCCTCACTTGGAAACTTAACCATTCCAGACAGTGTAACCACCCTTGGTGATTCAGCGTTTTCAGGCTGCTCCTCACTTAAAAACATAATTATCGGAAATGGTGTGACTTCCATTAATTGGACTACATTCTTTTGTTGTGATTCTCTTGAAAACATAGTTATCGGGAACGGTGTAACTTCTATTGAAGATTTTGATTTTGAAAATTATAAGCTACTTAAAAATGTAACAATAGGAGACAGTGTAACAACTATTGATAATTATGCTTTCTATGAATGCAACTCGCTTGAAAGCGTAACTATTGGAAACAGCGTAAACTCAATCGGTAGTTACGCTTTCTTAAATTGCAGTGCGCTTAAAAACATAATAATTCCAAACACTATAACTTTCATTGGAGAAAATGCTTTTGACGGCTGCAATTCGCTGAAATACAATGAATATGATAATGCCTTTTATATAGGCAATAATGAAAACCCTTATGTCGTTCTTATTAAAGCTAAAGATTCAAAAATTGTAAGTTGCAATATAAATATAAATACAAAAGTAATTTATGATGAAGCATTTGAAAACTGTACGTCAATTAAAAGCATAACTATACCAGACGAAGTAACTTATATTGGTCATTATGCATTTTATTATTGTTCATCAATAAAGAACATGACTATTCCAAATAACGTTACATTAATTGGTTCCGGCTCATTTGCCGCCTGTGAATCACTTGAAAATATAGCAATTGGAGATAATGTAACTTCCATTGGCAACAGCGCTTTTCTTTGGTGTAGTTCAATTAAAAATATTGTAATCCCAAACAGCGTAACTTCAATTGGTGATGGTGCATTTGAAGTTTGCTCTTCACTTGAAAGCATAGTCATTGGTAACGGTGTAACTTCAATTGGCGAGTGGGTACTCAATGATTGCGTCTCACTAAAAGCAGTATATTATACAGGCAGTGAAAGCCAATGGAATAAAATAGATATCGGCGACAACAATTCTTATCTAACGAACATAAATATAATTTTTAACTACAACAATTAATCGTTAATTTCTTTTAAACAGCAGCTGCGGCGCGGGCAAAATGCCCGCGCCGCCACATATTTTTACCGCAATATTGCTTCCACTTTTTAAGGGGAAGTGGCACGCTCAAGCTACAGGCGTGAGTGTGCCGATAGGGTTTACGCTCTTTGCCGCATTATAAGGCGAAAATTTATAAACCCTTCAATCATGTTCTGTTCGCTTTGCTCACTCCACATGCCAGCTCCCCTTAAAAAGTAGAGCCTTAGAACCCCTCCATTAATTCCTCTACTTGAGGGGAGGCAATATTAATGTTAAGCTCCCCTTAAGCAAGGGGAGCCAAAACAGAGCAATCAATAAAACTTAAAACTCCGCGGCCTCTATCATTTCGCGCAGTTTTTCCACGCTGTCGCACATAAAGAGCTGTTCGCGAAAGGCCGAGGAATTGCGTTTGCCCTTGGTGTAGAAGGCCGCCATCTTGCGCATGAATACGAGCGCAAACCGCTCGCCGAAGAGCGCGAGAGTATCATCAAGCTGTTTCAAGACGAGAGCGCGCCTGTCCGGCTGCGGCCCGCCCGTTATCTCGGCAAATATCCACGGGGAATACATCGCCCCGCGCGCCACCATAACGCCGTCGGCGCCCGTCCTTTCCATAAGGTTTTCGGCGTCCTCACGGCAAAAAATACCGCCGTTGGCAATGACGGGTATGTGCACCGCATATTTTACGCGCTCAACCTCGGCATAGTTCACCTCGCCCGCATAAATTTTATCGCGAGTGCGGCCGTGCACGGTTATCATGTCGGCGCCGCTGTCCTCACACATCTTCGCGAAATCCTCCGCCACTATCTTATCGGCCGAAAGGCCTATGCGGAACTTGACGGATACGCGCTTGCCGCTATTTTTGCACGCCCTTATTATCTTTGCCGCGCGGGGAAGGTCATTAAGCAGCGCGCTTCCCTCGCCGTTGTTATATATCTTCGGTACGGGGCAACCCATGTTTATATCGATGAGTTCAAAGGGCGCGATATGTTCGGAACACGCCGCGCGCTCCATAAATTCGGGGTCGCCGCCGAACAGCTGCACCGCCTTGATTCCGCCGTATGAGGGTGTTATGTACAGCAACTCCTCGGTATTCTTGCTGTTGTAGCACAGCCCCTTGGCGCTGACCATCTCGGTAAAGGTGAGACCCGCGCCCAGATCAAAGCACATATCCCTGAAAACGGCGTTGGTGTATCCCGCGAGCGGGGCCAGAAATACGTTGTTGGGCGTTCTGAGCCCGCCTATATCAATTGCCTTTAGTTGCATTTTTAGCTAAAAACCAGTAGTAGTCGTATTCGGCGTCGCACATGTCGGGCAAAGATTTCCCGTCCTTTGTTGCCAGCTGTTCAAACACTTCGAACCGCTTTATAAACTTGTCCGTCGCGGCGGCGAGGGCCTGTTCGCAGTCTACCCCCGCAAGGCGGCAGGTATTCACGGCGGCGAGCAGAAGATCGCCCGCTTCCTCGAACACAGAGTCCTTATCCTCGGCCTGCATGGCCTTTAACAGCTCAACCACCTCTTCGCCCATCTTTTCTGAGGCCGAAAGCGAAGATAAAAAGTCCATACCGCTCTTTGCGGCGCGCTTGCCCACCTTCTGAGCGCGCATGCACGCGGGGAAATTTACGGGCACGGCCTTTAAACTTTCGGTAAAGGTGGTCTGGTGCTTTTCCTCCATCTTGTTTTTCTCCCACACGTTGAGGGCGGAATCTTCGTCGGAGGCCTTGTCATTGCCGAAAATGTGCGAATGGCGGAATATCAGCTTTTTCACCACGCGCGAGAGTACGTCGCCATTCGTGAACGCGCCCTGCTCCTCCTTTAAAACGGTGTGGAAGGCGGCCTGAAGAAGTACGTCGCCGCACTCCTCCTCTATGCCGTCGTCGTCCTTCCTGTTTATGGCGTCTACGAGTTCGTACGCCTCCTCTATCATGTTCTGCTTTATGGTGTCGTTGGTCTGCACTCTGTCCCACGGGCAGCCGCCGGGCGCGCGCAGCATGCGGACGAGCTGCAAAAGGTCGGCGTAATCGTACCTCTCCTTATGTAAAAATTCGGGCTCCTCCACGGCCACCGCGCAAGTGCAGTCGTACTCCTTCTGCCTGTCTATCTCGTATATCTTTATCTTTTTCACGCTGGCGCCGCGGATAAAAGAGCAGTCAAGCTCCTCCCCGAACAGCTCGGAGAGGCGCTGTTTCACTTCCGACGCGGCAAAATCGCCGTCGACGTCATATACGACGGCGGCGGGCGCGCTCTTTAAATTTTTGATATCGTACGCCGAGACGCTCACATACTGCCCGCCCTTAAGGTGCGCGAGCGAGGCCGCGCGGGCAGCCTTTGAAACGCCCTCAAACACGACGGTATCTCTGTGCTTTGCAAGAATCATCTTGCAGGCGTTATCCTCGCAGACGGCGCCGTCCACGCAGTACACGACGTCGCTCTCCTTTGCGGCGGCGAGCACGGCCGCGGCAAGTTTTTTGTTCAAAGTATCGAAATTGCGGCTTGATTCGAAGATGCAGTCGAGCGGCTGCGCGCCGTACTTCTCCACGCACGCAAACGCAGGCATGTGCGCCGTGCGCGCAAGTATCTTTGTTGCGCCCCTTAAGGCCTTGTCAGCCTTCACGCTCAAATCGCCCTCTTCTGCGCCTAAGCCTATCAATGTTATTTTCATATGCTCCTCCTGCCCTCATAATATACCACACATTGAGCGCCGCCGCAACAAAATACGCGATATTTGCGGCGACGGCCGCGCCCTCGACCGAATAATTTACATATCTGATAAACAGCGCGGTGAGCGCCACGCGCAGAACGCACGTTGTCCACTGTGTGAATGTAGACTTCAGCGGCGTACCGAGCGCAGTCAGGCACGCCGAAGCCGACTGCACGAGTGAGAGAGTTACGGCGTTTATCGCCATTATGCGGACCAGCTTCACAAGCAGCGCCGAGTGCTCATCTGAGAGCGAGGAAAAAATTATGCGCGCGGCGAGAGGCGCAAACGCGAACAGCGCCGCGGCAAACGGGGCCGACACGGCTAGGGTTATTAAGAGTACGCGCACAGCCTCTGCCCTGGCGCCCGTCATATCCCCGTCCGCCGCCTTCGGAGAAATTTTGGGCACGCTGGCCGCGGCGAGGCCGTACGTCACCGAGACGGGCAAGTTGATTATCGTCACGGCGCAGCCGGAGAAAATGCCGTAGAGCGCCGTCGCCTCCTGCGAAAAGGAGCGCAAGAGGTTGACCGCCACGATGCTTTCAAAGAGCTGTGAAAGGGGCATTGCTATCGCCGCGAAAGTTATGGGCAGCGTGTAGCGCAGTATCTGCGAATAGCCCGCCTGCCGCTCTTTAAACAGCGGTCTTGCGCGCACAGCCTCGCCGCGGTATAAAACAACGGCAAAGAGTGCGCACACCCCCTCTGATATAGTCACGGCAAGCAGGGCGAACGCCACGGCGAGCGGCATGTTATTACGGAAATACAGCGCGAACGCCACGCCCGCAAGCACCTTAAGAAGCTGTTCGCAGATCTCGGTAAAGGCAGTGGGGAGCATGTTATGCCTGCCCTGAAAGTAACCGCGCACGACGGATATTACCGACGTGAACAGCACCGCGGGCGAGAGCATTCTGCAGCACAGCATGACCGCGGGTTCACGCTGAACGGCCGCGAGCGGCCCTGCAAGAAGGAACATAAGCACCGCGCCCGCAACACCTATTGCGCCGTACAGCCGGAATGCAGAACGCTCGGCCCCTTCCGCCCTGCCGGAAGATATGAGGCGCGCCACGCCAGCGGGAATACCGGAAGCGGATACCGTTAAAAGTATGCAATACAGGGGATACACCATCTGGTATATCCCCATGCCCTCGCTGCCGAGAATGTTTGTGAGCGGTATTCTGTACGCCGCGCCGAGAAGTTTGGATATAAAGCCGCCCGCCGAAATTATTACCGCCCCGACGATGAACGACTGTCTTTTACAAAATATTTTATTCAACAATTTTGACATGATTTTTTTGTTTTCAGTTTAAGCCTTATTGTAACATCGTTTTAATGCGGCTCTTTCGCTTGGCCTTGCAGCATAATTAGTCATATATATCCCTCAGTCACGCTACGCGTGCCAGCTCCCAAAATTGCGGTTTTCAGCAAGGCTGAACCTTCCGCAAAGTGTCGCTTCGCTCGCGAGCAAGGGCGCCCTTAATGCGGAATAATATAATAAATAATGTCGCAAGGCGGGTTTCCCGCCGCAGCAGGACCCAATTTGCGCATACCTGCGCCTCGGCAGGGTGAATTGCCCCGATTATATAATCGTGGGCCTTTATAAATCGGGGCAAGAGGGGCTGGCCCCTCAAACTCACGAAAAATTTAGCTCTCGGCCAGAGCTAAATTTTTGTGAACCGTCTCACTCAAATTGCGACGCAATTATCGTTGCAGAGAGCTGCGCAAGTTTGGCCGCGCCCGACTCGATTTTAGCCCCCTGCTCGGTGGATACCAGCGCCACAGCGCCCAGGCAGTCGCCGCCCGAAATTATGGGCACGATTATCTGCGCGGTCACGGCCGAGGAACCTTCGTCGGTGATGGGCACAATGTCGCCCCCTTCGGAAAGGTTGGCGAGATAACTGCGCCTGCCCTCCAGGATCTTGTTCATTGCGGAGGATAAACTCTTGCCGTGCAGGTCGCGCTTTCCCGCGCCCGCGGCATACAGCACCTCGTCCGTGTCGCAGATGACCGCAAGGTGGCCCGATAAGTCGTTCAGGCTCTTTGCCGTGCCCTCGGAAAACTTTTCCAAAGAGGCTATCGGTGAATATTTTTTGAGCATAAGCTCGTCGCGTTCGGTAAAAATTTCCAGCGGGTCGCCCGACTTCAAGCGCAGGGTAGAGCGTATTTCCTTCGGTATGACCACCCTGCCCAGCTCGTCTATCCTTCTTACTATTCCCGTTGCTTTCATTATCTCTCCTTGCGCGGGTCGCATGTTCCGCCGCGCGCCTAAAATAAATTTACAGTAAAAGTATGTGAAAGCAAATATTGTTTATACAAAAATATTTTTACACGCGCAAAAGGACGCAGAAACGGCCGCCCGCTTGCAGCGGGCGGCCATAAAATGCCGTTATCATCAATTACAAAATTCATGCTGCACATCACAGCATGCCTATCGCCGAGCAGGTAAATATCATGAGGAACAGGCTTATCGCCGAAAACAGAGTAGTCCACACTATCAGCTGCCCCGCAAGCTCGCCGTCCTGCCCCATCTGCACGGCCATGGGCGAACTTGAGACGGCGACGGGCGTTGCGCATACCGAGATTATAACGGCTATTTCGGTTGCCGAGCGCATGCCGACTGCGTAGGCGACGGCAAGGCATATTACCGGCAGCACAACAAGGCGCATGACCGAAGCTATCGTTATTTCCTTCCACAAATGCCCAGCCGCCTTGAAGCTGAACTGTCCGCCAAGAACGACTAGCGCGAGCGGCATTGCGACCGCTGCAAGATTATCGAGCGTCTGCGCAAAAAAGTTGTCGTCGGAAAGGGTAAAATCTATGCCCGCCTGCATGAGCCCCCAGCGGATGAGCATAAATACAAAACTTATCACCACCGAGATTATCAGCGGGTTGGTGACTATCTTTAAAACCACCTGCTTTGCCGTGGGGCGCACGCCGTTGCCGTTGCCGTACATTGTGAAGGCTATAACCGCCAAAAGGTTTACCGTGGGTACTATGACCGCCGCCGCAACGCTCGCCTGGGTGCCCGCAGCCTCGCCAGCGAGCATCACCGAAAGCGAGAAACCTATAACGGCGTAGTTGGAGTTGAACGCCGCCTGGTGCACAACGCTGCGCCTCGTCGGCATACTTTTAAAGGGCAGCGCCTGCAGCCAGCCTATCAGAAACATGCCCACCGACGCGGCGAACACGAACACGGCTATCTTCCAGTTTATGTCGGAGAAGTTGGTCATGTACAGGTTGTTGAAGATGAGTATAGGAATGAATACGGTGAACACCAATTTATTACCGTAATTTAAAAACACCCTGCCGAAGAGCTTTACGCGCCTTAAAACGTAGCCCAGGATTATTGGCAGGATGAGGGGCAGAATGGCGTTTAAAGTGAACAGAAGATTATCCATATCGATACATGTCCGCATGTAAGTTTATTTTATCTATGTATTTCATGCGGTTTTCACGTCTCTGTAATATAGTGCCGCGGCGGCCAAAAGTCAATAAAAAAGGCGCCGTTCGGCGCCGATTTTATTATCCTTTAAATTATTTCATTTTTTTATAAATTTTTTCACTGCGGCAACCCCACACCATATAACAAATCTATTCCTTTATTATAACCGTGACAACCAAACCCATTATCCCAGCAATAAAACCGCCTATCGCTGTCAGCCATGCGCCGGCCGCAGGGGTATAAGCGCCACTTGCAAGCGAGCCTGCATTAATGCTTAAAATATTGCAGAGCGCAAAAGAGCTTAAAATACTCACTACACCGAATATTATGCAGACCATGGCAACAGCAAACAGAATAAAATTAAACTGCTTCCGCTTTATTACTTTACATACAGTTGCACACACTGCTGTTGCAGAAGTAAGAATAATTGTAAGTATGGCAAATGCAACCATAATCTTAAACGCACTACCTATTTCTCCATCCAACTTACTGAGTGAATCAAATAACTGTGTGAGTGTAATGCTCTCAATTCCCGTTTCAACAAGTCCGTCACCTAATTGTGCAGAAAAATTAGCCCAATTGATACATACTCCGACGATAGTCAGAACAACCATTACAAGCGCAGAAAAAATAGCGATATAAGTAATTATACTGATATCATTTGCGGTGTTACATGCGTTTTTTTTTGTTTCTTTCACCTTCTTTTCGCGGACGGAGGGCTGAAGCTCGGGGTGCTTCATCTTGTCCTTTAAAACGTACTTATACAGGAAGAAGTAGCCGATGCCCGCGATCACCATGATTATGCTCCAGAACTGCGAAGGCGAGAGCCCGGGGATGAAGCCGCCTCTATCGTCCGCGCGGAAAAACTCGATGATAAAGCGCCATACGCCGTACGCCACGAGATACAGGCCGAGGTTGCAGTTGAATTTGAACCTGAAATAGAGCACCGCCATCACCACGGTGAGTATAACGAGAAAAATGCACTCGAACAGCTGCGTGGGAATCACAGGGCCGGAAGTCGTTTCAAACTTGATGCCCCAGTCGGCGGGCTGGCCGTAGCAGCAGCCTGCAAAGAAGCAGCCCAATCTTCCGAAGGCGTGGGCTATGGTTATGCCTATGGGTATAAATGTCACCGCGTCGGTGAGGCCGGCGTTCATGTTGTTCTGCAGCCACTTTATCTTTGTTCGCGGCGCGACGACATATACATACAAGTTATAAAACAGCAGATAGCTGCCCACGCCGCCTATGAGGCCGCCGATGAACGTCATGCTGCCGAACTCGAACTCGCCTGTTTCGATGTAGTTATACAGAGACTGGAAGAGCATTGCAAACAATATGCCTATGCCCGTTGCGATTATTCCTAAAAAGAGCATCTTATCCGTGCATTCTTCGTTGAAGTTCTTATACCAGAACGCCCAAAGAAGAAACACAAAGCACAGAATTATGCCCACTGCCATGCATATGCCGTAAGCATACACATGCACGTTTCCTATCGAAAAGAGAGGACCGGGATACATGGTAAATTCCTTGATCAAATGATATTTTGCGGCGGCTTACACCCCGCCGCACGTTCACATTATAGCGCGGCGGGCACGCTGTAGTCAATCATTTTGTAACAACTTTTATTACAGCGCAGAAATTTTCACAAAATGAACTTAAAGGGCACATATGTCGGCGCTGCCGTCAGCCATTAAACTTTGCAGATGTTTACGCGCACCGGCTCACCTCAGCGGCGCCTGACTTAAGAGAAACAAAAAGACACAAGGTCAATATCCCCCGTCCTCTATTAAACTTTGCAGATGCGAGCAAGACAAGGCGCGCGAGCATTTACGACGGGGAGTTTACTTTGGCGTAAATGACCCGAGGAAAGCGCAGCGCAACACCGTATTGCGAAGCATATTCAAAGTTTAATTAAGTAAGTTGTTGATTGCGGCAACCAGCGCCTTCACCGACGAGGTGATGATATCCTCGTCCACGCCCGCGCCCCAGTATGGCTTGCCGTCGCTCTCTATGCCGACATAGGATATGGCCTTTGAACTCGAACGCTGGGTGAGGGCGTGCTCTTCGTAGTCGGTGAGGGTATAGCTTACGCCCAAAAAGTTCTTTAAAGCGTTGGACACGGCATTCAGCCTTCCGTTGCCCTCGGCGGTGACGTCGGTCATCTTGCCGTCTTTGAGCACCGTCACGGTCGCCGTTATACCGTTTATCTGCTTATAGTGGCACTCCAAAACGTCAAAGGCACGGCGGCCGTCGACAAAGTGCTCGCAGAATATTTTATATATCTCCTCGGGGTGAAGTTCCTTGTGCAGGTGGTCGGAGACGCCCTTGGCCGCATAGCCCATAGCCTCTTTCATCTTTGCGGGCATATTTATGCCGTAGCTCTTCTGCAGGATATAGCCCACGCCGCCCTTGCCCGACTGGGAATTTATGCGGATGACGTCGGCGTCGTACTGCCTGCCCACGTCGTGCGGGTCGATGGGGAGATAGGGCACGTTCCACCCGGTGAGATGTTTTTTCTCCCTCCACTCCATGCCCTTTGCAATGGCGTCCTGGTGGGAGCCGGAGAAGGCGGCGAACACGAGCTCGCCCGCATACGGCTGGCGGGGACTTATGGCCATGCCGGTGAACGTGCGGTAGAGCGAGCATATGTAGGGCATATTTTCGAAATTGAGCTTGGGATCCACCCCCTGCGAGAACATGTTCATGGCGAGGGTGACTATATCGACGTTGCCCGTGCGCTCGCCGTTGCCGAATAGCGTGCCCTCTATCCTGTCGGCGCCCGCAAGCAGTCCCATCTCGGCGGCGGCGACGCCGCAGCCGCGGTCGTTGTGCGGGTGGAGCGAGAGCACGACGTTTTCGCGGTACTTCATGTGCTTATGCATATATTCAATCTGCTGCGCATACACGTGCGGCATGGCGTTTTCCACCGTGGCGGGCAGGTTTATCACCGCCTTTCTGTCAGCCGTGGGCTGCCACACGTCCAAAACGGCGTTTACCACCTCGAGCGCGTACTCGGGCTCGGTGCCCGTGAACGACTCGGGCGAGTACTCGAAGCGGTAGTTCGCCCCGTCGCGCTCGGCGAGGTCCTTTAAAAGCTGCGCGCCGTCGACGGCTATCTTCTTTATGGCCGCCTTATCCTTTTTAAATACCTGCTCGCGCTGGGCGACGGACGTGGAGTTATAGACGTGCACGATGACGTTCTTTGCGCCCTTCACCGCGTCGAAAGTCCTCCTTATAATGTGTTCGCGCGCCTGTGTGAGCACCTGAATGGTGACGTCGTCGGGGATGAGCTCGTCGTCGATGAGCTTGCGCAGAAAGTCGTACTCCGTCTCCGAGGCGGCGGGGAAGCCGACTTCGATCTCCTTGAAGCCGATTTCAACGAGCAGTTTAAAGAACTCAACCTTCGTCTCGAGCGACATGGGCTCGATAAGGCTCTGGTTGCCGTCGCGAAGATCTACCGAGCACCAGACGGGCGCGCACGAAACGGCGTCCTTTTCGGCCCAGTCCATGCAGCGCTCCTTGGGAAGAAAATACTGTTTTGAATACTTTTTATAATTTTCCATAACTCAACCTGCAACTTAATAATATTATTATTTCAATGATTTTATATAATTTCAAGCCATAGCAGCAATTAAAACCACAGCTAAAGCAAATAACGACTTCATAGAAGCGAGTAGTGCAAGGGGCGTGCGGAAGTCGTGAAGGAGCTTACTTAAGCGTAAGTGACTGAGCGAAGCCGTAAACGCGACACCGCAATACGATGCTTATATGAAGGCAAGCGGCGCAAATAAAAATAGCGGCATCTCCTATAAAGAGACGTCGCTAAACGTGGTACCACTCTTCTTCACAGCAAATATGCTGCCTCATGGGTGCAAGCACACCCGCTCCGTTATACGGCGGAAATACCGTCTTTGCCTACTTTAAGTTTCAGCAAAGCTGCTCCGCGGCGAGTTCGCCATACCTCTTCGTCTGTCTCGCACCGTACGACAGATCTCTGCACCCGAAAGTGTGGTTACTGCTCCGCTTCACTGCATTATACACTATATTCAGTTTTCACGAAAATTTAGCGCGGGCCGCGCACCAAATTTTCCGTGACTTTTAGCGGCTCTGCCGCTCTTGCCGCGATTTTAAGGGCCCTCAATCATATAATCGCGGCAATTCACACCGCTGAGGCGCAAGTATGCGCAAATTGGGGCCTGCTGCGGCGGGAAACCCGCCTTG
>DVHB01000090.1 GCA_018712405.1 Candidatus Coproplasma stercoripullorum | reverse complement strand
GCGGTATTTTACAGCTCGCCGCACGAGAACAATTTGCTGCGGCAGCAGGCTCACCTGAGGGGGAATTGCCCCGATTATATATTCGTGGGCCCCTAATATCGGGGCAAGGGGGAGCCGGCTCCCCAAAATCACGAAAAATTTAGCTCTCGGTCAGAGCTAAATTTTTGTGAACTTTAAAGCACGTATTTTTTGAGGTCGCGGTTCTTTATTATCTTCTCCAGATGCTCCTCTACGTACTTTGCGTTTATCTCCACAGGAATGACGGGATAGTCGCCTCCGCCCGCATTGAAGGAGATATCCTCTAAAAGATATTCCATTACGGTGTGAAGGCGGCGCGCGCCGATATCCTCTGACGTCGAGTTGATATCAGCCGCTATCTCGGCGATCTTTTCTATCGCGTCGGACGTAAACTGCAGATCTATGTTGTCAACAGCCAGAAGCACGGAATACTGCCTTGTTATCGCATTTTCGGGCTGGGTAAGAATATCTACGAAATCCTGCTTTGAGAGAGACGATAGCTCCACCTGAATGGGGAACCTGCCCTGAAGTTCGGGAATGAGGTCCTCCACCTTGGAGACGTGGAAAGCGCCCGCGGCAATAAAGAGAATATAGTCAGTCTTTATCGGGCCGTACTTCGTCATTACTGTACAGCCCTCGACTATGGGCAGTATGTCCCTCTGCACGCCCTCGCGCGAGACGTCGGCGCCCGAGGTGTTGCCCTTGCCGGCAATCTTGTCTATCTCGTCGATAAAGATGATGCCGTCGTTTTCGGCGCGGCGTATCGCCTCGGCGTTCACGGCGTCGTTGTCTATGAGTTTGTCGGCCTCCTCCGCAATCAGAAGGTTTACCGCCTCCTTTACTGTGAGTTTGCGGCGTTTGCGCTTATTCAGCCCCATGCCTCCGAATATCGAGCCGAGGTCGATAGACGCACCCGAACCCGGAGAGAGTTCGAGTGTTTTGGGCTGCTCGGCGACATCTATCTCTATCATGGCATGGTCATACTTTCCATCGTGAACGCCGTCGATAAAGCTCTGTTCAAACAGTTCTTTCGACATATCGCCCCTGTCGGCCTTATTGTTTTCGGCGAGCACCTTGCCGACTTTCTTTTCGGCGGCCGCACGGGCCTTGAACTCCACCTCGGCGGTCTTCTCCTCGCGCACCAGACGTATAGCGCACTCAGCGAGGTCTCGCACCATTGATTCTACGTCCCTGCCGACATAGCCGACCTCGGTATATTTGGTGGCCTCCACCTTTAAGAAGGGAGCCTTTACGAGCTTTGCGAGACGCCTTGCTATCTCCGTCTTGCCCACGCCCGTGGGACCCTTCATGATTATGTTTTTGGGCGTTATCTCATCCTGAAGTTCGGGAGAGAGCTTTGAACGCCTGTAGCGGTTGCGAAGGGCAATGGCGACGGCCTTTTTGGCCTCGTCCTGCCCGATTATATACTTGTTTAATTCATTTACTATCTGTTTGGGTGATAAATCCATTTTCTTTCACCTTAATTTAATTTTTACCGCAGTACCCTGCTCATAATAACTTCAGAGAAACGAGCAAGACAAGGAGTGTGCGGAAGCCGTGAAGGAACTTGAAAACGCGCCCCTAAAACTTTGTAGATGCGAGCATAGCAAGGAGCGCGAGGAAAACCTGAGGAAGTTTACTTGGATGTAAATGACCGAAGGTTGCCGCAGCGCGACACCGCTATGCGACGCATATACGAAGTTTTAAACGACCTCGCATTTGATGTTGTCGTTGGTAAACACACATATCTCGCTGGCGATCTTTAAAGCCTTGGTTGCGATCTCGTCGGCAGAGTAATTTGTGTTCTGAATGAGGGCGCGGGCCGCGGCCAAAGCATAGTTGCCGCCGCTGCCTATTGCGCACACGCCGCCGTCGGGCTCTATTACCTCGCCCGTGCCGGAGACTATGAGCATGGTATCTTTATCGGCGACTATCATGAGCGCCTCTAACTTTCTTACCATCTTATCCGAGCGCCAGAGTTCGGCAAGCTCTACGGCAGAACGCATGAGGTTGCCCGAAAATTTGTTGAGCATGCCCTCAAACTTTTCGCTCAAAGAAAACGCGTCCGACACGGAGCCGGCAAAGCCTAATACGACTTTGCCGCCGTATATCCTGCGCACCTTTGTTGCGCTGTTTTTAAAAATAACGCTCTCGCCCATCGTAACCTGTCCGTCGCCGGCGATGGCCGTAACGCCGTCCTTTTTTACGGCGCAGATGGTCGTTGCGTGAAATTCTACTGACATAATAATTCTTTATACTCCCTTATTTGTAAAAGCGCCCTTTCGGCGAGATATCTGTACCGCTCCTTTTTGTCGCGTATGCCGGTCGCAGCCGCGCCCAAAAGGCCGAAATTGGCATTCATTGGCTGAAAATCTTTGTTCTCCGCGGCGACATATCGCGAGAGCGCGCCGCACACCGTGTGCACGGGCGGCAAAACCGCCTGTTTCCCATTTAGTTTGCGGGCAAGGTGTATGGCCGCGAGCATACCGCTGGCCGCGGACTCGACATACCCCTCCACGCCCGTCATCTGCCCCGCGAAACATATGAGCGGAGCATCCTTTAAAGAGAAGTCTGCATTGAGATGCGCGGGAGAATTTATATATGTGTTGCGGTGCATAACTCCGTACCGCAAAAATTCTGCATTTTTCAATGACGGAACGAGGGAAAACACCCTCTTCTGCTCGCCGAACTTTAAATTAGTCTGGCAGCCGACGAGATTGTAGGCGCTGCCCTCTAAATTCTCTTTGCGGAGCTGGAGCACGGCGTACCAGCTCCTTCCTTCGCCGTCTCTAAGGCCGACGGGCTTGAACGGACCGAAGCGAAGAGTATCCTCACCGCGCGCCGCCATAACCTCGAGCGGCATGCACCCCTCGAAGATCTCGCTCTTTTCAAAGGAGTGGAGCTGTGCGCGCTCGGCAGAAATGAGCGCCGAATAGAAGACCTTGTATTCCTCCCTCGTCATGGGACAGTTTAAATAATCGTCGCCGCCCTTGCCGTATCTGCCGCCCGCGAACGCGCGCGACATATCCACACTTTCGGCAGAGACGATCGGAGCCGAGGCGTCGTAAAAGTGCAGTCCGCCGCCCAGTTTTTGCGCGATGTCCTCTGCCAGTCTGCCCGAAGTTAAAGGACCCGTGGCTATAATGCAGGGTGCGGGCGGGATCTCCTCCGCCTCCTCGCACACGACCTCTATATTTTTATGCGCCTTTATTTTGTCCGTTATATAGTATGCAAATTTGTCCCTGTCGACGGCGAGCGCGCCGCCCGCGGGCACTTTTGACAGTTCTGCCGCCTGCATGGTTAGGGAGTTTAAGCTCCTCATCTCCTCCTTTAAAAGGCCGCAGGCGTTGCCGAACACGTCGTTGCTCTTTAAAGAATTGGAGCACACAAGTTCGGCAAAACTTTCATTTGTATGCGCGGGGGTGAAGGACTTTGGCTTTATGTCGGACAGTTCGACCTCGAACCCCTCCTCCGCAAGTCTCCACGCCGCCTCGCACCCGGCGAGGCCCGCGCCGATCACCTTAACCCTGCGCGGCATCCTGATTACCGCCTTGTTCGCCCTGCGTATTCTTTTGCTCTTCAGGAAGGGGCGCGGAGTAATCGCACGACTTTTCGGAGCAGCGTATCTGCTTACCCTTTTTGACGAGATATCCCTTGCCGCATTTGGGGCACTTTTCGCCCGTGGGGATATCCCAGCTTAAGAACTTGCAGTCGGGATAGCCGGTGCAGCCGTAGTATATCTTGCCGTTTTTGGAGCGCATGCGCCTCATGGGCTTGCCGCACTCGGGGCACACGCCCTCGTGCTTCTCTTCGCCGTGCGCGCCTTCGGCATTTAAAGGCCGCTTTGCGCCGCACTTGGAGCACTCGAGATACTGGCCGTAACGGCCCTTTTTTATGAGCATCTCGCCGCCGCATTCCCTGCACTTCTCCTCTGAGATCTTGGCATCTATCGGGAGGATGGATGAGCACTCGGGATAGTTGGGGCAGGCGAGGAACTTGCCGTATTTACCGCTCTTTACCACCATGTTGGCGCCGCACTTGGGACAGCGCACGGAGGATACCTCCTGCTCGGATTCGCTTATTATGTTAGAGCAGGCGGGATAATTTGAGCAGGCGAGGTATTTGCCGTATTTGCCGTTGCGCCTTATCATGGGATGGCCGCACTTTTCGCACTTTATGTCGGTGAGTTCGTCGCCGTCGGTGGATGCCGTCTTTAATTTAGCGGCGAAACCGGGATAAAAATCGGCGATTATCTTATGCCAGTCGGTGCCGCCCTCCTCAATTTTATCGAGGTCGGTCTCCATCTTGGCCGTAAAGCCTACGTCCATTATGTCGTCGAAGTAGTGCACGAGCATGTCGGTTATCTTATAGGCGACCTCTGTGGGAACCATGTATTTGCCGTCCTTTTCCACATAGTGCCTCTTTGTGAGCACGGAGATTATGCTGGCGTACGTAGAGGGCCTGCCTATGCCCTTCTCCTCCATGGCCTTTACGAGCGACGCGTCGGTATACCTTGCGGGAGGACGGGTGAACTTCTGCTCCTTGGTAAAGTCGGCAAGGTCGGGCTTATCTCCCTCCTTTAAGGGAGGCAGGAGCTTTGCCGACTCCTCCTCGTCTGCGTCCTTCTCCTTGGGGGGCTGGTACGCCGCAGTGAAGCCTGCAAACAGGAGAGACCTGCCGCTGGCCTTAAACACGTAGCCGGCGCTCTCGGCCTCTATCTGCATGGTATTGTACTGCGCCTCCGCCATCTGAGAAGCGACGAATCTGTCGTATACCAATTTATATATATTGTAATGTTTTTTATCGAGAGAGTTTTTAACGCTCTCGGGAGTTATCGAAAGATTTATGGGACGGATGGCCTCGTGCGCGTCCTGGGCGCCCTTCTTGGTGGCGTACCTGTTGGGCTTTGCGGGCGCGTAATTTTCGCCGTAAGTCTTTTTAATGAACTCAATGGCGCTCGCCTGCGCCTCGTCTGAGACGCGGACGGAGTCCGTCCTTATATAAGTTATGAGCGCGATATGGTCGCCGCCGACGTCCATGCCCTCGTAAAGGTGCTGCGCGACGAGCATGGTTTCGGGCGAGGACATGCCGTATTTGTTGGAGGCGTCCTGCTGGAGCGACGAGGTCGTGAACGGCGCGGGCGCGTGCTGTTTGGATATTCCGCTCTTTACTTTGGTTATGGTAAAACCCGCCGCCTTAACTTTGGCCTCCGCCTCATCGGCCTGCTCCTTATGAATGCTCTTGCCGCTCTTTTTCAGCTGACACACCGCCTTGAAGGGGGCATATTTTTTCTCCTCGTCCTGAAGCATAGCCACGAGGTTCCAGTACTCCTCGGGCACGAAGGCCTTGATCTCGCGCTCCCTGTCTACGATAAGGCGCAATGCTACCGACTGCACCCTGCCCGCCGACAGCCCGTTCTGTATGCGGTTATTGAGAAGTGGCGAGAGCTTGTAGCCCACGAGCCTGTCCAACACCCTTCGCGCCTGCTGGGCATCGACAAGGTTATAATTTATTTTTCTGGGGTGCTGGAGCGCGTTCTGCACGGCCTTGGGCGAAATTTCGTTGAACTCTATCCTGTTTTCGCTGTCCGGGTCGAGGCCCAACACAGTCTGAAGGTGCCAGCTTATGGCTTCGCCCTCGCGGTCGGGGTCGGTCGCAAGATAGACTTTTCCCGCTTTCTGAGCCTCGCTTGTAAGACGGGAAATTATCTCCTTCTTGCCGGGAGATTCTTCGTACCTCGGCTCGAAGTTGCCCGTTATTTTCACGCCCAGAGTGCGCTCTGGCAAATCGCGGATGTGGCCGCCCGAGGCGTCCACCTTATACTTGCCCTTTAAGTACTTTGAAATTGTTTTTGCCTTTGAAGGCGACTCGACTATTATTAAATCCATATGCAACCTCTCACAATTTTTTCGTGTTAGTGACACACGAAAAAATTCGTGATTTTGGGGGAGCCAGCTCCCCCTTACCCCGATTTTAGGGGCTCTCTTTTTATATAATCGGGGTAATTCCCCCTTTGGTGCGCGAGCGGAGCGCTGCTTTGCCGAGGGGTTCCCGCTTGCGGGAAACGGCAAAACCTGCTGCCGCAGCAGATTGTTCTCGTGCGGCGAGCTGTAAAATACCGCCGCACTCGGTCACCGCTCTGGCCTACATTTGCCCTCGCTCACCTCACAACGCGCAAACAGCGCAT
>DVHB01000089.1 GCA_018712405.1 Candidatus Coproplasma stercoripullorum | reverse complement strand
ATGGCTCAGCAGGTAGAGCACGTCCTTGGTAAGGACGAGGTCACCGGTTCAAATCCGGTTAGCAGCTCCATTTTAACGGACACTAAAAGTAATTTATAGTGTCCGTTTTTTCACGCCGCCAACCTTCCGCCGAAATATGGACGCGCGCTAGCGCAGCACTGTTCTGCCGAGCGGGGCGACAGCCGAAGCTCTGCCGTCATCTTGCGCGAGGAAGCGTAGCTGACGACACGTTACGGAGGGCTCCATTTGAAAAACCGCAAAACGCAGTCGAAAGATCTCGTTGCGTCTAATGTCCGCCGCAATGCGGCGGGATCCATTCGATTTCGCCTACGGCTCCGCTCATGATGACATTAGACGGCAACGGACAACAGCTGACTTTCACGCTTGCGGGAAAAAGCAGATTGACAATGAGCACAAACGCCTAATTACGTTATGCATAGTACTTCGCAAAACTGCAGTATGCACCACAAATATATTTAACTGCAGAACGCCGCGCAGACTTCTCTGCGCGGCGTAAATTTATATAAAGCACGCATTTTTGCGCGCAATGTTATATTATTATCATTACAGGACCGCAAAGTTAACGTCTGCATCGCCACGAAATTAATTGCACGCTTTTAGCTGAGCGTACCCAAATCGTCAGCAGCTACGTTATATACCGACGTCGTCACACTGTCGCCGTCACGTTCGAGAACGAGACTTACAGTATCACCCGCGCGTATCGTGAGGGCAACATCGTCCAGCATAAATGTTCGGGTGATCTGCTTTTCAACTCCATTGACTATTATGCCGCGGATAACATCACCCGTTCTCACACCCACGTTTGCCGCTATTCCGCCCGATATCACCGATTCCACTTTTACATCCTCCTCTATCGCACCGTATCCGCTTGAACTGTCGTATACATACTTTGAACCGCTTGAGGAAGTAGTTATGCCGAAATCTACCTTATAGGCGTTGTTCGTACTGCTGTCGCCGTCGTTGGCGTAGTAAATTATATTATCGACCGTTCCTGTAACTACTTCGAGAGGAACGGCGTAATTGATATTCTGGTCTTCCGTGTTTCCGGCATTTGTTATGCCAATCAATTCCCCGTCGGAATTAAAAAGGCCTCCGCCAGAATTGCCGCTGTAGAGCGGAGTATCGATTCTTAAAGAACGATACGAGCGCAATGTACCGTCGATATTCAGCGTTATATGCTCATTTTCGGTACTTACTATGCCCTGCGTTACACTCAGCCCGTTGCCTTCGGGATTCCCTATTGCGATGGCCGTTTCGCCCACATAATAAGTATCGGCAACATCTACAGCCCTGATATTTTCGTTGACAGCCTTGATATCTTCGGTCTTTACCCTTAGCACGGCGACATCGTTTTCGACAGAGCCGCCCACATATTCGAGCGAAATACCATATTGACCGTAATCATACTCTGTATACCCGTCCGAATCGCGCCCGGAGGCCGTCGGTGTACCTTCGCTGCCGTACAGATAGCCATAAATCTCACGAGCGATCTTTGTCCCACCGTTCTTTGACGCATCGGCATCGTTATCGTATACAACATGATAGTTGGTTACAAGATAAGTGTATCCGTCAGCATCCTCATCAATACTGTATATAACAGCCGCACCGGTATAAACATTCACGTCGGACACCGTAGTAATGCCGCCAAAACCTATCGAATACCCAGTCTCGACAAACTCAGCATAAATCTTAAGACAAGACTGCAGGCAATAATTTATCGTCGAGGATGTATCTGTGCCAGACACATTCATATACTTTGATAAAAATTCCGAATAACTTATATCTTCGCCAGTTTCAATAATATATTGCTGATACAGATCCTCTGCACTGACCATGCTGTTTGGCATGGTAAATTCACTTGTCGATCCGTCGGAATAATATATGGTATATATATCATAATTCCCATCAGTGCCCGACTTTGCAATCGACGTCACATAGGTTTGCGACGAACAAGCCGCGAACGCGGGCACAAGGGCAATAGTTGCCGCGCAGGCGGCTACTGCCATAAGTTTTCTTGCTTGAAACATAGAGCTATCCTCCTTTTGTTGGCTGTATAATACAAGAGGTTTATTGACATTAAATTACATCTAAATGAATTTCACGCAAAAAAATATTCACATTGTTATAACCTTTAAAAATTTTACGGCTTTACGGCCATAGAGAACATAAATAAGCCGCCCGATCATAAATACAGACGCATTATAAAAGCCGCGCGCGCAAATATCTTGCGCGCGCGGCTTTTATTACCGCATATTTCTATTCAAGTTTATTTTACATAGTCGCCGAGCAGTTTAAGATCGTTTTCTATGAGCTTGCCCTGCTCCTCGTTGCTCAGCTTTTTGTACGAGAGCAACGCGAGGAGATATATCTGGTATGCCGCAAACTTCTGCTTGTCGGCGCCGATCTCCTTGAGCTTTGCCACTACGGGATTTGCAAGGTTTACGATGAGCGTCTTTGCAGGCTCGCCCTGTGACATTCCGTAAATCTCACCCATTTCTGCATAACGGCGCATTATCTCATTCACATTGATTATCGCGGGAACGGCAGCGTTTTTAAGCTTCTCGGTTTTGATCGTCAGCTTGTCGTCGCCTATCGCCTCCTTGAATATATCGGCGATCACGCTGTCCTCCGCGCCCTCGCCCTCTTTGAGCGCACCGTCGACATCTGCGTCGATGCGGGCAAACTTGACCTTATCGGGTGTTTTATACTCGAGGAATGTTATAAAGTGAGGATCGATATACGAGTTATCGCATACCATAGCGTTGAGTCCCGCTTCTTTAAACATCTTTATATACTGCGCCTGGGTGAGTTCGTCGGAGACATAGTATACCGTCTTTATCTTCGGCTCTTTGGCCTTATCGCCTTCAGCGACACCGTCAGCGGCATTTTCGGCAGTCTTTTGCGCGTCATCGGTTTCCTCCGCGGGTTCGCCGTAATATTCGCCCAAAGTGCGGTATTTTCCGCCGAGGTCCTTATAGATTATGATATTTTTTACCTTTTCATAAAAGTCGTTGTCTTTTATGCAACCGAACTTAATAAAGTTTGCGATATCGCCCCAGCACTCCTCATACTTTGCCCTGTCGTTTTTAAATAGTGAGATGAGCTTGTCGGCTACCTTTTTGGTTATGTGCTTGGAAATCTTCTGCACCTCCCTGTCGTTCTGCAGGAAGCTGCGCGATACGTTCAAAGGGATATCGGGGCAGTCAATAACGCCGTTCAAAAGCATCAGAAATTCAGGGATGACTTCCTTTATGTTGTCGGCAATGAATACCTGGTTACAGTACAACTTTACCATACCGCGCTCAAGTTCGAGTTTATTGCGCGTCTTGGGAAAGTAGAGAATACCCTTAAGCCTGAACGGGTAGTCCATATTGAGATGTACCCAAAAGAGAGGTTCGTTGAAGTCCATGAAAGTATCTGTGTAGAACTTCTTATACTCCTCATCGGTGCACTCCTTTGGATTCTTTGTGTAGAGCGGATGAGTTTCGTTCAGAGGCTTGTCTTTGCCGTCGCCCTTGTATGAAAGATAAATATTATACGGCATGAACGAACAATACTTTTTGATGAGCGTCCTTATCGTGCTCTCGTCGAGGAACTCCTTCTCTTCGTCGGCGATATGCATGACTATCTTCGTGCCGCGCTCGGGCTTTTCACACTCCTCTATAGTATATGTGGAGTTGCCGTCAGACTCCCAATGTACGGCGGGCTCGTCCTTATACGACTTCGTGAATATCTCCACGTCGTCCGAAACCATATACGCCGAATAGAAGCCCAGGCCGAAGTGGCCTATTATGCCGTCGCCGCCCGCCTTTTCATACTTCTCCAAAAAGTCGGAAGCGCCGGAAAAGGCAATCTGCGTGATATAGTTCTCCACTTCGTCGGCCGTCATTCCTATGCCGTTATCTTCCACGGTGAGCGTCTTTGCGTCTTTATCGACGGAGATTTTTACGCACATCTCCGAGCCGTCATCTCCAGTCTCGCCCATACCGGCAAGTTTTTTGAATTTTGTGATCGCGTCGATGCCGTTTGCAACTATCTCCCTGAGGAAGATATCCTTATCGGAATACAGCCACTTTTTTATTATGGGCATCATATTTTCGCTTGAAATTTTTATATTGCCTTCACGTTTCATTGAAAGTAACCTCCGTAACGTAACAGTTATTTTATAAACCGCGCGCCGCCGCGCTAAACTGTAAAGCAGATTTAAAATTGCGTTAACTGCAAAAACGGACGCATGAAATAGCAATGAGGCCTGATATAACAATATATAATTCAACGCCAAAACGGGCTGCCTTGAAAAAGCAGCCCGTAAAAGGTTTTTTAAGTTGAAAAAACTCAGTCTTTCTTTACCTTTTCGGCAACAACTTCAACTTTGTCGTAATAGCCGCAGTTGCCGCAGACCCTGTGAGCCTGCATCATTGAATGGCAATGAGGGCACTCCACAAGCGTGGGAGCCGTTGCCTTGTAGTTTGCAAACCTGCTGTTTGTTCTGCTCTTTGACTGTTTTCCCTTGGGTACTGCCATATTATAACACCTCTTTTTTCTTTCTTATTTAATCTCTATGCCCCTGCAGTCGGGCCTGCACAACAAAACTTGCGGCTGACTGAAGAGAACAGCATCGTTTACGGCAGTAGTCAAATCGATTTTAAAGCCGTTATACGAATAATTTTCTCCGTCGTCCTCGGTGAGATACAGAATGTCGTTTTCATACTCTACCCGCTCGCTCGCCTGCTCCAAACAGTACGAACAAACTCCGCAAAGAAGATAGCTTATCTTTAATCTTACGCCGACAGAATCGTCCTCGTAAATTTCAAATTCGCCCTCCACCTTCACTTTGCCGCTTATTCCGGCCGAGGGAAGAAGGATAAGCTCTGCGGGGCATTCGTAGTCAAACGAAAAGTTCCCGCTATACTTTTTCAGGGCTATCTGCCTTGCTATGTCAATAATCATACCGAACCGACTATGCAATTATAGTATAAAGCCAAATCTTTGTCAACTTATTTTGTAAACGGCGCAAGCAATTTTTTACAAAAGTTCAGCCGTTTCGCGCGCAATTACAAGCTCTTCATTTGTGGGGATGACAAGTATCTTCACCCTGCTGCCGTCGGCGGAAATATCGCGGACAGAACCGTCGTTTTTGCCGTTATTCTTCTCCTTGTCGAGCTTTACGCCGAGGAACTCGAGTCCCTCGCAAACCCCCTCCCTGACGAGCGGCGTATTTTCGCCGATGCCCGCAGTGAACACTATGCAGTCAAGTCCGCCCATTGCCGCGGCATATGCGCCCACGAAGCGCTTGGTCTGGTAGTTGAACATATCGAGCGCGAGCTTGCATCTCTCGTTGCCGCTCTCCATGCCGGCGATAAGATCGCGGAAGTCGCTCGAAACGCCAGATATACCCGCCACGCCGCAGTTTTTGTTGAGATAGGTAACTATCTCCGCGTGCGACATGCCCTTCTTGCGGGCGAGGAATTCTACCGCGGAGGCGTCGATATCGCCCGAGCGGGTGCCCATGAGAACGCCTGCAAGCGGGGTGAAGCCCATGGATGTATCCACGCACTTGCCGCCGTCGACGGCCGTTATCGACGAGCCGTTGCCGAGGTGGCAGGTGACAATTTTGAGCTCTTCGGGCTTCTTGCCGAGATACTTTGCGGCCTCCTGCGAGACGAATTTATGGCTGGTGCCGTGGGCGCCGTACTTTCTTACGCCGTAGGCCTTGTAGTCCTCATACGCAATGCCGTAGAGGTAGGCCTTTTCGGGCATGGTCTGGTGGAATGAGGAATCAAATACGAGCGCCATGGGCGTTTTGGGCATAACCTCGATGCACGCGCGTATGGCCGTGGCTGCCGCGGGATTGTGCAGGGGCGCAAGCTCGAAGGTCTTTTCTTCGAGCGTCTTTAAAACTTCGGGCGTAACGAGCGTAGTCTTTTTGAAATATTCGCCGCTCGCAACTATCCTGTGACCCACCGCGCCTATCTCGTCCATAGACTTTATCACGCCGATCTCGTCGTCATGAAGGGCCTCGAGCACGAGCTCGATGGCCACCTTGTGGTTGGGCATATCCTGATTGTATACCTTCTCCTTGCCGTTGCCCTTGGCCTTTAAGAGCGAACCGGGGATACCTATCCTTTCGCAACCGCCCTTGGCAAGGACGCCCTCAGTTTCCATATCTATGAGCTGGTACTTAAGGGAAGAACTGCCTGCATTGATAACCAGTATTTTCATGAATTTCCTATCCTCTCTACTTCTTTACTCTGCCTGAAGCGCGGTTACTGCCACCGTCGCCACGATATCGTCAACATTGCAACCGCGAGACAGATCGTTCAGCGGCTTTGCAAAGCCCTGACATACGGGGCCGATAGCCATATAGCCGCCAAAGCGCTGAGCAATCTTATAACCGATGTTGCCCGCGTTAATATTGGGGAATATGAACACGTTTGCGTGTCCGGCAACCTTTGAACCGGGAGCCTTGAGTTCGCCGACTTCGGGAGCGACGGCCGCGTCGAACTGGAACTCACCGTCGAGTGCGAGGTCGGGAGCCATCTCCTTGGCAAGCCTCGTTGCCTCCTGCATCTTGGGAACGGACTTGAAGAACTTGTCGTCGTTGCCCGAACCCTTTGTGGAGAACGAGAGCATCGCGACCCTCGGCTCTATGCCTGCGAGCGTCTTTGCAGTCTTTGCGGAAGAAATGGCGATATCTGCAAGCTGCTGTGCGTCAGGTTCGATATTGATGGCACAGTCGGCAAACACTGCTACGCCGTCGGGATTGTATTTGTTGCCGCCCTCGGGAGCTATCATGATAAAGCAGCTCGAAACGGTCTTTATGCCTGGCGCCGTTTTAACCACCTGAAGTCCGGGACGGAGAGTGTTGGCCGTAGAGTGGCATGCGCCGGAAACATAACCGTCGACGTCGCCCGCCTTGAGCATGAGCGCGCCGAACATTGTCCTGTCCTTGGCCTGCTCGGCAGCCTGTTCCTCGGTCATGCCCTTGGCCTTTCTTGCTTCGTATAAAATCTTTGCGTATCCGGCCGTCTTGTCGGATGTGAGCGGATCGATGAGCGTTATGCCCGTAAGGTCCACGCCGGGGGCTACCCTCTTTGCCTCTTCCTCGTTGCCGATAAGCACGATTCTGGCAATTCCCTCCCTGGTTATCTGCGCCGCGGCTTCAACCACGCGCTTGTCCTCACCCTCGCAAAGAACGATAGTCTTTTTAAGGGAAGCAGCTTTTGCCTTGATCTCGTCAAGTAATGCCATTTCAGTTTTCTCCTTAAAACACTTTATTTATCACAAATTTTGAGCTATAATACCTGTACGGAAGATCCCGCACGGCCTATACCGCCTATAATTATATAATAAAATTTTTTAATTGTAAAGATTAAAATTAACATTTTCTGATTGTGTTATGAAAATTTGCGCCATAATCTGCGAATACAACCCCTTTCACAACGGGCATAAATACCTTTTGGAGCAGGCAAGAAAATTTTCGGGCTGCGATGCGCTGCTCTGCATTATGAGCGCGAGCTTCACACAGCGCGGAGAGGCCGCCGTGCTTCAAAAATTCATGCGCGCGGAACACGCCGTGCTCGGCGGCGCTGACTGCGTTATCCAACTTCCCGCCGCATTCTCCGTTGCCCCCGCCGAAATTTTTGCGCTTGGCGCCGTCAGCATTTTAAAGAGCATACCGGCAGTAAAAACTCTCGCCTTCGGAAGCGAAGTCGCCGACGGAGCCGCCATAGAAAAGGCCGCCGAGATCTTTTACGATATGAACGTTGAGGGCAACGGCAACTTCAGAATTGACGAAATTATTGAAAAACACTTGGCGGGCGGACAGAGCTACAAAAGAAGCCTGGCGCTTGCGCTTGAAGAACTGGGCGCAAAAAATTCCCTGGTAACATCGCCAAACGGTATACTTGCCATAGAGTATGCCCGCGCAATAAAAAAACTTGGCGCGGACATTGAGATCCTGCCCATAGAGCGCGTGGGCGCGGGATATAACGACGGCGAGCTCAAAGATAACTTTTCCTCGGCGAGCGCCATACGCGCCCACATTGGCAGCGGAGCGGTCGCCGGCAACGTGCCCGAATATGTTTTACAGCCGCTTAAAGAAGTCGATATCAAAGGCTCAAAAGACAGGCTCGACTGCCTGATTAGATACGCCCTTGCGAGCGCCGACAAACGCGACATGATGCGCATATTCGGCTGTACCGAAGGTCTGGAGAACAAACTGAAATCTGACACAGCGCTGCCCGCCGAAGAGATTATAGCCAAAGCCACAAGCAAACGATACACATCATCACGCATCAGGCGTATACTCATCGCAAACATGCTGGGACTGTATTCCGATGATACAAAGAGATATATCAAAGAGGGAACTTATATTAAGCCGCTTGCAGTGCGCGAAAGTTTAAAGGCAGATATCCTAGCCGAACTTGCCAAATCTTCCCTGCCCATGATAATTAAGAAGATGAGCCTCGCCGCCATATCTGCGCCCGACAAACACAGGTACGACCTGCCGCAATCTTCCGCCGAAAAGTGTTATGCAAGCGACAGACGTGCCGACTTTGTGCGCGCTTTGATTTGCGGCGAAGAACCCGAATACGACTTCACATTGAAAGTAGTGAAGTAAAGCATCATCCCAAATGAGCATTGCTGTAATATGATATGGTAAATATTTCGGATTAAGCAGAAGTTGCGGCGCGCAAAAAATTTTGCGCGCCGCACCTTTTTGAAAACAAAATGATCCGAGCTTAATCTGTAAGCCGAGTTCTGTCGTGTACGGTCATCTATCTATGCTTGTCGTCGCCGACAAGCTAAAGCGATATTTACGGACAGAGACGGACGGGCAGCCCATGCGATCAAACGCAGTCCCTGTCCCAATCTTGCATCGGATGGGGTTTAATTGGCTCGCCCCGTTACCGGAGCGACGGTGAGCTCTTACCTCGCCATTCCACCCTTACGGCAAAACTGCCGCGGTGTATTTCTGTTCACTTTCCTTGGAGTCGCCTCCTCCTGCCGTTAGCAGGCATCCTTGCCCTGCGATGCTCGGACTTTCCTCACGCCGCAAAAGCGGCCCGCGACCGTATAATTAACTCGGATCATGGGCTATTGTAGCATACTTTTAAAAATTTTGTAACTAATTACGCCAACTAAATTGATTTTTTTTATGTTTTACTTTAAAATATATAATGGATAAAAAAGGGTTAAAATTTTCTTTAGGAGTAAAACGATACATGAAAAAAACTAAGATCATCTGCACTCTCGGCCCCGCGAGCGATTCCGAAGAAGTCATCTCCGAACTCATCGATGCCGGCATGAACGTTGCAAGGCTCAACTTTTCGCACGGTACGCACGAAGAACATGCAGTAAAGATCGCGAAGATCAAAAAGGTAAGAGAACAGAAGAAGGCCCCCATTGCCATCATGCTCGATACGAAGGGCCCCGAATTCAGAATAGGAACGTTTGAAAACGGCAAGATAATGCTCAAAGAAGGTGATCCCTTCACCTTCACCACCGAGGATATCGTCGGCAACGAACAGAGAGTTTCGGTATCATTCAAGGGAATATGCGAACAACTCTTTCCCGGCGATAAGATACTCCTGAACAACGGCCTTATGGTATTCGAAGTCATCGACGTGAAGGCGCCCGACGTTATTTGCAAGACTGTTATCGGCGGCGAACTCTCCAACCGCAAGTCGATGTTCTTCCCCGACAAGGAACTCGACATGGTGTACCTGTCCGAACAGGACAAGTCGGATATTGCCTTCGGCGTTGAGCAAGGCATCGACTATATAGCGTGCTCCTTCGTCTCCCGCGCGCAGGACGTCATCGACGTGAGAAACTGGCTTGAAAAGTGCGGTTCCCCCGCAGGAGACATCGAAATTATCGCAAAGATAGAGAGCCGCGCGGGCGTAAACAACCTCGACGAGATACTTGCCGCAAGCGACGGAATAATGGTCGCGCGCGGCGACCTAGGCGTGGAAGTGCCCTTTGAAGAGCTGCCCAGCATACAAAAAACCATCATCCACAAGTGTCGCGTGCACGGCAAGCGCAGCATAACCGCCACCGAGATGCTTGAATCCATGATAAAACAGCCCCGCCCCACCCGTGCAGAGATCTCCGACGTAGCTAACGCCGTTTACGACGGTTCTTCTGCAATAATGCTCTCAGGCGAGACGGCCGCGGGCGCTTATCCCGTCGAGGCAGTAAAGGCGATGGCGCGCATCGCCGCACAGGCCGAGGAAAATACGCAGTATATCAACTATATCAAGCCCGAAGATTACCACATCAAGACCCTGTCGGAAGCGCTGTCACACTCGGCATGTACGCTCGCGCAGGACATAGGCGCAAAACTTATAGTTGCCTGCACACGCTCGGGCTATACTGCAAAGCTCGTATCGCGCTTCCGCCCGATGATCGACATAATAGGAATGACCACGGACGAGAGGGCATACAGAAAGCTGGCCTTAAGCTGGGGCGTCATACCAATCATGAGCGAGGAGTTCTATTCTGTCGATGTTCTCTTCCACTACGGCAAGCGCGCCGCGATCGAAACCGGCCTCGTTAAAAAGGGCGACAAGATAGTTTTAACGGGAGGCACCCCCAACGGAAAGAGCGGCAACTCCAACCTTATAAACGTTGAAACCATTCAGTAAATTTGCGGTCAACTTTTTTAAAGAGCCGCCGTGCCGATAATCGGCGCGGCGGCTCCTCCGTTTTTACCGCTTCGCTCTAAAAACGGGGTGAGCCCCGCACCGAAGTTTTTATGTCATACCCGTTTTTTATCGCTTCGCTCCCAAAAACGGGGTGAGCCCCGCACCGAAGTGCGGGGCTCATTCGAGAGAATATGAAAAAAGTTACGTGTAATCCATAACGCGGCGCCAGTGAGCCGCAAACAAAATGGAGAGAATATGGCGGAGAGCTTTTCTGCCCTCGCTCATATTGACACAATTATAACTTTTATTTGTGTTTGAAATATGAAAAATTTATATGATTTTAATGATTATTCCCGATGTTTTTATGCAGATTATATATATATTCAGCCGTCTTTATGCCGTCTGCCGCTGAACTTGTAATACCGCCCGAATAGCCGCTCCCCTCGCCGCACGGGTACAGGTTTTTAAGCGAAACGCTCTGCCTGTCAGCACCGCGGACAATTCTCACAGGAGAGGAAAAGCGCGATTCAACGCCGGTAAATAGCGCATCGGCACTATCAAAACCTTTAAGTCTTCTTCCCATATCTGGCACGGCGGTTTTAAACGCCTCGACTGCGACCGCTGGAAGCACTTCACTGAGGGGCGCAAACTGCACTCCCGCAGCGTAAGTCGGTAAAACTTCGCCGAACTTATCCGAAACCCTGTCCCTTGCAAAGTCGCCGAACAGCTGGCAGGGGGCACGATAAGTTCTGCCGCCTGCCGCAAAGGCGCGCTCTTCAATCGTTCTTTGGAACTCCATACCGTCGAACAGACCTTCACCGAAATCGGCGCGGCTGAGCTGAACCATAAGCGCGGAATTGGAATTCATGCCGTCACGCGCAAAGTCGCTCATTCCGTTGACCACCACTCCTCCGTCTTCGCTTGCGGCAGGTATGACCACGCCGCCGGGACACATGCAGAAGGTGAACACTGTGCGCTCGTGCGCGTGAGATACGAGTTTGTAGTCTGCCGCAGGCAGAAGTTTACAGGCCACTCCGTACTGGGAAAAACTTATGCGTTCGGAGAGATGCTCCACCCTCACGCCGACGGCAAAGTCGCGCGGTTCCATATATAAGCCCGAATCGTGCAGCATTCTAAAGGTATCGCGCGCAGAGTGTCCCACCGCGAGCACGGCCGCCGATACGGGAAGTTCGCCCTCCTCGCCGCTGATTACGTCGCAGAATATAACGCTTTTAAGTTCGCTGCCCGAAGAGTCGAACCCTACGAATTTTTTGTTAAACAGAAACCTGCCGCCGCAACCCTCTATGTAGGCGCGAATATTTTTTAGTACGACTTTCAGTTTATCGCTGCCGATATGCGGTTTGTTGAGATATAATATTTCTTCCGGAGCGCCGAAGCGTGCAAAAATTTCCAATACGTCTCGGTTATAGCCGTCCTTGGTCTGCGTATTGAGTTTGCCGTCGGAAAAGGTGCCCGCTCCACCCTCGCCGAATTGTACGTTGCAGTTTATATCGAGCTTACGTTCGCTAAAAAACATATCTACGGCCAGCGTACGCTCGTCCACGCTCTTGCCGCGCTCTAAAATTACAGGCGAATAGCCGCGCTCGCACAGCCGTACTGCGCAACACAGTCCGGAAGGGCCCGAGCCTATCACGCAGACAGTTGGCGCATTCTTCAATTTTTCAAGCGGCGGTTTATCATCGCTCTCCTTATCAGGCGAATACGCTACAGAATATAGCCAGTGTATGTTGCCTTTGTCGCGCGCATCGAGCGACTTTTTTAGTATTCTGAAGTAGCCCAGCCTGCCGCCAGCTTTCTTCTTTACCAGCTTATACAGCTCGTCCTCGCCCTTGCCTGCTGGTATTTTAACGTTATCAAGCCGCTTAATCATACACCCTCCGAAAGAGCTTCGCGCGAGGCTATCGCGAGAGCGACATGGCACGCCGAGGCAAACGCCCACGTGAGGTTGTAGCCGCCGCAGTCGCCGTCAATGTCGAGCACCTCGCCAGCAAAAAACAGATTTTTGCAGAGTTTGCTTTCAAGCTCGTCCGTCACGAACCTCATATCCACGCCGCCGTGGGTCACCTGCGCATAGTCGAAGCCGAGCGTGCCCGTCACATTCAGCGTAAAATGCTTTGCCATAGCCGCGATGTCTTCGGGTTTATCGCTTGCGGCGCGCTTTATTATCGCCCTACCTATCTGGTTGTTGAGCGTAAGCGTTAAAAGTTCGCTTTCGGCATACCCCAGCTTCTGTTTGCCCCAAATGTCCCGTCTGAGCGCTTCAAAAGAAATGTCGGGCGCAAATTCAATGACTGCTTCGCCCGTTTTGCCTGCAAACGCGGGCGATACAGAAAATACAGCGTTTCCGGAAATTCCGTATTCGGTAAATATCACGTCGCCGCGACTTGACGCAACCTCTTTGCCGTCAACCACGGCCGTGAGATTGCAGTCGGCGCGTATTCCGCGAAGCGTTTTTATATGCGTCGTATCCGCTTTAAGCTGGACGAGCGACGGATAAAGCGGCGTAATTTTATGGCCGAACGCTTCGGCAAGGGCATACGAAGAGCCGTCGGTTCCGAACTGCTTCTGCGCCTTGCCGCCGACACACAGCAAAACATACTTTGCCGAAATACACTTTCCGTCGGAGAGCGTGAGGCGGAAAAGGCCGTCTTTTTTTATACCCGTGACCTTAACTCCCGTAAAGGTCGCTATGTTATGCGCCGCGAGTCCTTTTATAAGGCAGTCGGTGAGTGCCGAAGCCTGCCTGCCCGCCGGGTAAATTCTGCCCTTTTCGTCGGCCGTAAAGATGCCGTGAAACAACGTTTCATACACCCTTTGCCTGCGCGATATGATATCGTATGCCATCTTTACAGAACCGCCGCTAAAGTTCTGCGGCCCCGCACTGTGATAATTTCGGGGGCTTATCGAGGTATTACCAACGTTCCCCTGGCCGTTACCTGTTGCAGAAAGTTTTTTGCCGAGGCGGAAATTGCCCTCTATCACGCAAATATTGAATTTTTTGCGGCTGCTTACCGTAAGGCTGCCCAAAAATGAAGCGGCGGCCAGCCCCGAGGCCCCGCCGCCCACTATCGCGACGTCGTAATTCATACATATAATTGTATATTACGCCGCCCCGCCTGTCAACTTTTAAGCGAGTGCAAAATATCCTCGAACGCCGCGAGATGCATCCTTTCGTCCTCCAATATGCGCTCTATTATCTCCTTTACCCTTTGATTTCTGAGCATGCACAACATGCGCTCATAGCCGCGTATTGCCTGCTTTTCGGCACGGACATCGTCCTCTGCCATGCACACCAGCGCGCGCGAATAAGTGACGAACTTTGCGGAATAGAAATTGAACAACGCGGGCGGATTGGCCGTGTAAATCGGCGCGGCACCAAGTGCAAGAATGGACGCGCCCAACAATTTCAGATGCATCATCTCAGCTATGGCGATACTCTCTATCGTGTCGGCAAAATCGGCATAGCCGCACGCTTTGAAGTGGTGATAATGATACAAATATTGTAAAATAGCATTGAGTTCGCTCGCGGGCGTTGCATAGGCAGGCGATATTACGCGCAGAGAATAAGCATCGCGGCAAAGCCCCTCCGTCGTCGGGAACGGTTTATCTGCGGTCATAGGTTTAGGCATGACGATCTCCTTTAAATTCAGCGTTACTATCAGCTTATTCTGCGCAAATATTTTTTGCGTCAAAAAGCCGCCCGGCGCACGAAAAATTTCGTGC
>DVHB01000088.1 GCA_018712405.1 Candidatus Coproplasma stercoripullorum | reverse complement strand
ACGAGGCGACCGCGCGTAAGCGGCGAACTAAATTCGCCTTGCGCAGAGTAATTATTTTTAAAATAATAATTGCCGCAATAAAGGCGCCCTTGCGCGCGAGCGAAGCGACACTTTGCGGAGGCTCCCGAAGGGAAACCGCAATTTTGGGAGCTGGCTTGCGTTAGCAAGACTGAGGGATTGTGCCACAACATATGCCTGCGCGAACCCCTCCTTTAATTCCGTCTCACAAACGGTATGAAAAATGCCGTTTGCTCGGTCATCGCAAACGCGTTAAAATATGCGTTTGCTCATCTCGCCCAACTCAAACAATGGGTGTCCATTGTTTGGAGAAATGTTAGGCTCGTCCTTAATGGGAGGCTTGACCGCATTCTTCCGCTTGGATAACCCTCGGAGAAGCGAGCAGTACGAGGCGTGCGCGGAAGCCGTGAGGGAGTCTACTAAAGCGTAAATGACCGAACGGAGCCGTAAGCACAACAAAGTAATGCGACGCTTATACGAGGGAAAGCGGGGCAGGTTAATATTTACTACTCTCCAAAGTAAATTCCGAGGTCTTTCGCCAGCAGCACCAGCTGCCCGTCCGAAGGCACGCGCTTGGTTTTGCCCGCTATATCGACGAGCATATTATAGCTCAGTTTGTTGCCGCGCACGCATACGGTGACGCCGAAACGGCCTACCTTGGCAAGGTGCGCGCCATAAGCGCCTATTTCGGTCGAGATAAATTTATCGTATGCGCAGGGTTCGCCGCCGCGCTGAATGTGGCCGAGCACCGTAGAGCGGCACTGCATGCCCGTAGACTGCGACATCAGCGCAGACAGTCTCTCCGCCGCGGAAGCCGTGCCGAAACCAGCAAGATAGTCCTTGCGCTCCTTCTTGCTCATGGCTGCCTCGCGCGAGCTGACGACGCCTTCGGCAACGGCTATCACCACCGAGCGCGAATTCTGTTTTTTGTCTTTTATGAACTGCGCGAGCTTGTCCTCGTCGTAGGCGATCTCCGGAATCAGAATTGCGTCAGCGCCCGAAGCGAGCCCTGCATACAACGTGAGCCACCCCACCTTGTTGCCCATAACCTCCACGAAGAACACGCGGGAGTGGCTGTCGGCAGTGGTGCGTATGCGCTTTATTGCGCCGGCGGCAATATCGACGGCCGTCAGAAACCCGAAAGTAATGTCGGTGCCGTATATGTCGTTATCTATCGTCTTGGGCAGACCTATCACGTTGCACCCCTCGACCGAAAGGAGGGAAGCCGTTTTGTGCGTGCCCGCACCGCCCAGCGTTACCAGGCAGTCGAGCTTGAGCTTTTTATAATTCTCCACCATGGTCTGCAGCTTTGTGGGAGCGTCCCCTTCCTTCACCGTCATCAGCTTATAGGGCTGACGGGAAGTGCCGAGTATGGTGCCGCCCATATCGAGAATGTTCTCCACGTCGGCGGGAGTAAGCGTGCGATAATTCTTATTCATCAGCCCCGCGTAGCCGTCTGTAAAGCCCAGTATTTCCACATCGTCGAAGATGTTGAACGCGCATTTGCAGAAGCCGCGAAGCACAGCGTTGAGCCCGGGGCAGTCGCCCCCGCTCGTAAGTATACCTATCCTCATATCCTTTTTCCTCTCCGCACATTAATGCCGTATTACAATTTAGCCTTTACATTATACCATAAAATTTCTGTTTGTGGAGATAAAAACGCGAATTTTAAGAACTAAATTGTAAAAAAGTTGTAAAAAAATTAATTTCCCGCAAATAAAACTTGTAATTATAAGGTTTAAGCGCGGCGGCGCGGAAATTTTTTCCGCGCCGCCGCGCTTAAAAATTAACGTTTGGGGCGTACATAGAGGCAAACGTACCGCCAAAGGCGCCGCAGACGCTGTTACACAGTTTACTTTGTAATTTTACAGCTCTACCTCTTCAAGGCCGCGCCCCTTGCAGCGCACGAGCGACTTTACCCCGAATGCCTTCAGCTGAGCGCACGTCTGATCGAACATAAAACCGAGCGCCTCGCATTTATGCGCGTCCGATGAGAGCATGAAGCGGCAGCCGCGCGCATTGAGCTCCTTCAACAGCCACGGCGAAGGATACATGCCGCCGCTGCCCCTGAACACCCTGCCCAGATTGACCTCCACCACTGCGCCCTGCGGCAGCTTTTCTGCGGCGGAGAGCGCCGCGCGCCTGTAGCGCGGATTACACTCGTCGATAAGGCCGTGCTCTGCGTTTGAACAGGTGATGAGGTCGAAATGGCCGTACACATCGGGGGCGACTTTATCTGCAAGCTCGCCCACCTCCCTGTAAAACAGTTCGACGGCGGCATACACGTCGCCCGCAAACACGTTGTTTATTATCTTTACAAACGCGGGGGCGCGGCAGTCCACGGGGAAATGGCGCTCGCCCGCTTTAAAGTAATGCACCGAGCCTATAACATAGTCGCACACTGAAGGGCGCTCGCCGTAGAGATCGAGCTCAACGCCGTTCAGAAGCCATATTCTGTCCGCATATTCTTTTTTGAGGCGGCCATATTCCTTCATATAGGCGAGATAGTCGCGTATGCAATACGACGGATCGAACGCCGTGTATGAATGGAAAGAAAAGCCAAGGGTATCGAAGCCGATATCTATCGCAGCCTTAACCATGTCATCCATGCTGTCCTTCCCGTCGCAGAAAGTAGTGTGCGTGTGCACGTTTGATTTTATCAGTGGCATCATTTCACCGTTTTGTTGATTTGTCAAAAATAATCACTCTGCGCAAGGCTAATTTCCCGCAGTAAAGTTTAGCGAGCCGGCGCGAGCGTTAAAAACTTTACAAGGAATAACTCTTTGCCACAGAACCCCTCCGCCTCGTTTCACTCGGCACCTCCCCTCAAAGGGGCGGCATTTTAAAAATAATCATGTTCGGAAAAAGAGCAGGCGAATTTAGTTCGCCGATACCTCTTTTTCA
>DVHB01000087.1 GCA_018712405.1 Candidatus Coproplasma stercoripullorum | reverse complement strand
AGGCGACCGCGCGTAAGCGGCGAACTAAATTCGCCTTGCGCACATTATTATTTTAAAATAAATCTTCACCAAATCAAGGCAAATAATGACTTCATAGAAGCAAGCAAGACAAGGAGCGTGCGGAAGGTGTGAAGGAGCGTACACAGACGTACGTGACTGAACACACCCGTAAGCGCGACACAGTATTGCGCCGCTTATATGAAGGCAGGCGGAGTAACTAATATTACTTAAAATATTTTACGCCGCTCTCGAAAATACGCATATCAAAATTGCCGACGCAGTTCTTATAGAGATTTTCACCGATGCGCTCGGAGTGGCCCATCTTGCCGAATACCCTGCCGTCGGGCGAGGTGATGCCCTCTATCGCCCACATGCTGCCGTTGGGGTTATAGGGGCTTACCATGGTGGGCCTGCCCTCCGCGTCGCAATACTGCGTGGCGATCTGGCCGTTTTTGCGCATCTTTTCAAGCTCGGCGGCGGGCGCTATCAGCTTGCCCTCGCCGTGAGACACGGGAACGGTGTATACCTCGCCCACCTTGCATGCGGCAAGCCAGGGGCTCTTCACCGAGGCCACGCGGATATCCACGAGCGTGGACACGTGGCGGGCGATATTGTTGTATGTGAGCGTAGGCGAGCCCGGCGTCAAGGGGCTGACCTTGCCGTAGGGCACGAGGCCGAGCTTTATGAGCGCCTGGAAGCCGTTGCAGATGCCGAGGATGAGGCCGTCCCTGTTTTCGAGAAGATCGGCTATTCGTTCGGACACGGCGGGGTTCTTGAAGGTGGTGGCAATAAACTTGCCCGAGCCGTCGGGTTCGTCGCCGCCCGAGAAGCCGCCGGGGAAAGCAATTATGTTGGCGCGCTCTATCGCCCTGATTATGGCCTGCACGCTCTCTTCAATGTCCTGAGGAGTGCGGTTGCGTATGACGAGGATTTCGGTCTCCGCGCCCGCAAGGCGGAACTTGCGCTCGGTGTCGAGCTCGCAGTTGGTGCCCGGGAAGGCGGGAATGAACACGCGTGGTTTGGCGGCCTTTATGGCAATGCCCGAATATCTGCCCGCGCCGCTGTAGTCGCAGTTTGGAATGTCGCCCTCGGCGGGAGCCGTTGCGGGGAACACGCCGTTGAGTTTGGAGGTATATGCACCCAAAGCGTCGGAATAGTTAACAGTCTCACCGCCGCATACAAAGCCGCCATCCGCCGTTTCACCGATATATATAGTCTCCACGCCGAGGGAGCCGTCGTCGGCGCACACGATAATATCGCCGTAGCGCTCTGCAAAGAGGTCATCCTCGGGAAGAGCAAAATTAAAGCCGAGCCCGTTGCCGAAGCAGCACTTTGCCACGGCAGAGGCTACACCGCCCTGCTCTATCACGGTGGCGTGCTTAATCGTGCCCGAGGCTATGCCGGCGTGCACGGCGGCGTACAGTTTTTTGAGATATTCAAAGTCGGGGACGAAATTTTCGTCCTTCCTCATGGGAATAAGCCAAAGCTTTTCGCCCGCGCATTCGGGTACGTTGGTTATGAGTTTCGATGCCTTTGCGGGGGCGAGAGCAAAGGAGATGAGCGTGGGAGGCACGTCGATATCTTCAAAGGTGCCGCTCATCGAGTCCTTGCCTCCGATGGCCGCAAGTCCGAGATTTATCTGCGCGTACAGCGCGCCGAGAAGCGCCGAAAGGGGAACACCCCAGCGCTTTTTATCGTCGCGAAGGCGCATGAAGAACTCCTGCAGCGTGAGGCGGATATCGTTCATATCGGCGCCGGCCGCCACTACCTTTGCAACGGAGGTAACTATAGAATATATCGCGCCCGTGAACGGCGAGGACGACATGAGATTGGGGTTGTAGCCGTATGCCGACACGGTGCAGTCGTCCGTCTCTCCGCCGACTATCTTTGCTGCCATTGCAGTGACGGGCGTGAGCTGATTTTTTCCGCCGAAGGGCATGTAGACAGACTTTGCGCCTATGGTAGAGTCGAAAGTCTCCGAAAGGCCCTTCTTGGAGCAGACGTTGAGATCGGAGAGAGTATTTATAAGGTCGGCCTTAAAGCCTGCCGACTGCTTTTTATCGAAGAAGTGAGTGGCGTTTTCGCAGATCTCCGCGGGGGTGTGCTGCTTCACGCCGTTGGTATCGAGGAAGTCGCGCGAGATATCGACTATCGCCCTGCCGCGGTGGAACATTTTCATGCGCCTGTCGGAAGTGACCTTGGCGACGGGAGTTGCCGTGAGGTTCTCCTCTGCGGCGAGTCTGATAAACTCGGTGACGTCCTTTGCCGCAACTACCACCGCCATGCGCTCCTGCGATTCGGAAATGGCAAGCTCGGTACCCGAGAGGCCCTCGTACTTTTTGGGAACGAGGTCGAGCTCTATCTCCACGCCGTCGGAAAGTTCGCCTATGGCGACGGATACGCCGCCCGCGCCGAAGTCGTTGCACTTCTTTATCTTGCGGGTAGCATCTTTATTCAGAAACAGGCGCTGCAGCTTGCGCTCGGTGAGGGCGTTGCCCTTCTGCACCTCTGCGCCGCAGGTCTGCACCGACTTTTTGTCGTGAGCCTTGGAGGAACCAGTGGCGCCGCCGCAGCCGTCGCGGCCTGTTTCGCCGCCTAAAAGTATAATAACGTCGCCTGCCTTTGGACGCTCGCGGTAGATCATGTCGGACCTGGCGCCCGCCACCACATAGCCGGTCTCCAGCCTTTTTGCCTTGTAGCCGGGGTGGTAAACCTCGTCAACCTGGCCTGTGGCGAGACCTATCTGGTTGCCGTAAGACGAGAAGCCCGCGGCCGCAGTTGTCGTTATAACGCGCTGGGGGAGCTTGCCGGGGAGAGTATTTTCAAGCGGCTCGGTGGGGTCGGCCGCGCCTGTTATGCGCATGGACTGGAGCACATACGTTCTGCCCGAGAGGGGGTCGCGTATCGCGCCGCCCAGGCAGGTCGCCGCGCCGCCGAACGGCTCTATCTCCGTGGGGTGGTTGTGCGTTTCGTTCTTGAACATCACGGTGTACTTTTCGGGCTTGCCGTCAAGCTCAACGTCGACGTTTATCGAGCAGGCGTTTATCTCCTCCGATTCGTCGAGGTTTGGAAGTTTGCCCTCCTTTTTGAGCTTCTTTGCCCCGATTGTAGCAATGTCCATGAGGCAGGGGTACTTATCCGTCCTGCCCGCATAGAGTTCATTGAACAGGTCGTTATAGAGCTTGTAGGCCTCATTTACGCGGGGATTGTCGCCCTCTATCTCAACGTCCGTTATCTCCGTCGCAAACGTGGTGTGGCGGCAGTGGTCGGACCAGTATGTATCGATGACTTTGAGCTCGGTCTCGGTGGGGTCACGCTTTTCGGATATAAAGTAGTCGCGCACGAACGCGAGGTCTTCGACCGACATAGCAAAGCCCATCTTTCTATGATAGACGGCGATCTCTCCGTCGCTCATGGCGATGAAGCCCTCCACCGTCTGCACATCGGGGGCCTCTATATGCTCGTGAACGAGTGTCGCGGGCTTTTCAAGGCCGACTTCCTCGCTCTCCACGGGGTTTATGAGGTGCTTTTTGAGCTTTTCCACCTCGTCGGGGGAGGCGCCCTTTACGGCGTATACCCTGGCGCACTTTATGAGCGGCCTCTCCTTCTGGGTGAGGAGCTGAACGCACTGGGCGGCGCTGTCGGCACGCTGGTCGTACTGGCCCGTGAGGTAGGCTATGGCAAACACAGAATAGCCTTTGCCGAACTCCGCGTTCTCCCTGTAGACATTGTCGACGGGGGGCTCGGAGAATACGCCCGGAATGGCCGCTTCAAACTCCTCCTCCGTCATGCCCTCCGCGTCGTAGCGAATGAGAAGGCGGACATCCTCTATGTCGTTTATGCCGAGGAGATTTTTAGCCTCGTCCATAACTTTTTTGGCCTGCAAATTGTCTTTCTTTTCAACGAAAACTCTGTAAATCATACTTTTCAACGCACCTGTCATCAATTTTAGCGTATTTTTATGTGTATATTTTCACGATGCCGTTATTCAGCCCTCGCGGTATTTTATGCCTATGTCGCGGCGATAACTCATGCCGTCCCAGCTGATATTTTCAACTGCGGCATATGCCTTTTTGCGCGCCTCTTCAACGTCGGCGCCCTTTGCGACCACGCCGAGCACCCTGCCGCCGTTGGTGACGAGCCTGCCGTCCTTTAACGCCGTGCCCGCGTGCACTATCTGGCAGTCGCCCACGTCGCCTATGGTTATCTCTTTTCCCTTTTCGTAGTGCGAGGGATAGCCGCCAGAGGCAAGGACGACGCACACGCACGCGCCCTTGTCCCACTCGATATTTATATCCGAGAGCCTGCCGTCGGTTACGGCCTCGAAGATGTCCAAAAGGTCCGTCTTGAGCATGGGAAGAACGACCTGCGTTTCGGGATCTCCGAATCGGGAGTTATACTCCACCACCCTCATGCCCTTGTCGGTGCGCATGAGGCCGAAGTACAGGCAGCCCTTGAAGGTTCGGCCCTCGGCGTTCATGGCGTTCATCGTGGGGATCATAATGGTGTTCATGACCTCCTCTTCCAGCTCTTTCGTCCAGAAGGGGCAGGGCGAGAACGTGCCCATGCCGCCGGTGTTGAGGCCCTTATCGCCGTCTAAAGCACGCTTGTGGTCGCAGGAGGTTATCATTGGAACGATCGTCTTGCCGTCGGTGAAGGAGAGCACGGAGACCTCCTCGCCGGGAGTGTACTTCAGGCCGCGCATGCACTCCTCTATAACTATTCTATTGCCCGCTGAGCCGAAAGCCTTGTCGAGCATTATACTTTTCAGACCGTCTTCGGCTTCTTTGAGCGTGTTGCAAACCAAAACGCCCTTGCCGAGCGCAAGGCCGTCGGCCTTTAAAACTATGGGCGCGCCCTTATCTCTTATGTAGGCGAGGGCGGCCTCGTAGTCGTCGAAAATTTCCGATTCGGCGGTGGGGATGCCGTACTTCTTCATGAGGTCCTTGGAGAAGGCCTTGCTCGCCTCGATTATTGCCGCGTTTTTGCGCGGGCCGAAGCAGCGCTTGCCGATATCTTCGAGCGCGTCAACAAGGCCTATTGCGAGGGGATCGTCGGGAGCGACGACGTAGTAGTCGATCTCGGGATGAGCCTTCGCATACTCCACCACCGCGGGGATATTCATATAGTCGACGTCGACATTTTCGGCAATCTGGGCCGTGCCCGCATTGCCCTTCATGCAATAGAGCTTATTTACCCTTTTACTCTTCTTAAGCGCGAGCAGAATGGCGTGTTCTCTACCGCCGTTACCGATTACAAGTACATTCATAGAAAATCTCCTTCACGGATTAATAAGGAGGTTTTATCGGAAGAGAATCCCCCCTTTACTTCCCCCTTTTAGGCAAGGGGGGCTTTATTGCGGAATTAATTCTACAATAAATAACATCGCAAGGCGGGTTTCCCGCCGCAGCAGGGCGAGTAACGCATTTCTGCAAACAGCACATATGCGCTGTTTGCGCGTTGCGAGGTGAGCGAGGGCAAATGTATGCCCGAGCGGTGACCGAGTGCGGTGATTTATTACCGCGCACCGCACGAGAACAATTTGCGCATACCTGCGCATCTGCCGTTTCCCTTCGGGAGCCTCGGCAG
>DVHB01000086.1 GCA_018712405.1 Candidatus Coproplasma stercoripullorum | reverse complement strand
GCGGGGCAATTGGCCCAGACTTCCCTATTAAACGCCCCTATCTCACCGAAGCATGATCGGCTACATCTCGGTGCGTACCTGCATGCGCCATTCAGTTTTACGATAATTTTATAGGTTTCAGCGCACTTAGTCAAGCAAAATATGGCAATATCCGTCTTAAAACGCGCCTTGACGGCATAAAATAGCTTACGGCCGCACAGGCGGGTACACAGCAGCGCGCTATAGTAGCACATTATGTATTTGACAGAGCCGCCGGCATATGTTAGAATTTAATCGGACAGATAGTTGCGCATATGCGCATTCGGCCGACCGAAGTCGGCTTAAAGAGAGCAACGGCCTGCGGGCAGGAGATTTATGAGAGACAACAATGACGGCAAAGATAACTTTGCAGCAGGCGACGGCAACCTGAACAAAAACGTTAAGCAACCGGACGACACACGCCAAAACGACACGCCCGGGGGCGGACTTAAATATGTAAATGCCCGCGAGGCCGCAAAGGGCGGCGTTTTGGGCGCGTTCATCGGCCTTGCGATAATAATTCCGGGGGTGAGCGGCTCGGCCGTGGCGATAATTTTAAAGCTGTACGAAAAGTTGCTGTATGCGCTAGGCAATCTCTTCAGGCAGTTTAAAAGCTGCGCGCTCTTTCTACTGCCGATAATAGCGGGCGCGGTCGTTGGGTTTGCGCTCGGCTTCTTCGGCGTGAAGATACTGCTCGATATAATGCTGTTTGCGGTAGTCGCGCTGTTTGCCGGGCTGATGCTGGGCGCCCTTCCATCCGTCACAGACGAAATACATAACGAAAGGCACACACCGATTAGAATAGCCCTGTTTGTCGCCGGCATTCTTGTGCCAATAGCGCTCTCACTAATATCTATATACTGCGGCGGCGAAAGCGCAGATTTAAGTTCGCCCGCGGCATACGACTACATAATCTATCTTCTGCTCGGGTTTGCCGTAGCAATAACGCAGCTCGTGCCGGGCTTAAGCGCCACCGCGCTGCTCATGGCGACGGGGCACTATGTACCGCTTATAGAATCTGTGAGCATAGCCTACTGGCAGACCAACCCCGCGGTATTTGCGGTATATGCCTGCCTTATAGCAGGCTTTGTTGCGGGACTGTTGTGCTTTGCAAAACTTATGTCCCGGTTTTTGAAACAATATCGCGCCGCAACCTTCCATGCCGTTACGGGACTTGCGGCAGGCTCGGTAATAACAATGTTTTTCAACCCCGAGATGCTGAACGAATACAGGCGCTGGGCGACGGGCGAGCGGTTCGGCCCCGACCTTGCACTCGGCGCCGTGCTTTTTCTCGTCGGCATAACCATCGCTTACCTTTTCGTGCGGATGCAGCGCAAAAAGACGCAACAAAACAATTGAATTGCAGCATAGACAGACGAAGCCGCGGAGCGCTGAAATTTCAGCGCTCCGCGGCTTTTAAAATATGCGTTATTTGCGGCATATGTGCGGGGCAATTGTATATTTATATTTCATAAACTTCAAATGTTACGGGGTCGAGTACAGTTATGCGCAAATTTAGTTCAAGCGCGAATTTTACCGCGTTGCCCGTCCCGCCCTTACTGCCGTTCCAAACAGCAATGCAACAGTCACTATTTTTTGCCATATATAAGTTCCGCCTATTCATACATCCATTCGTATAATGCTGTTGCAATTTTATCACATTATCACATTTATTGAGGATAGCATTATATCTGACTACATCACCGACCGACCATTTAACCGTCTGATTTGCACATGGCAAAACGGCCGTGAGAGTTACATGAGGATATAAGTTGCGCAACTCCAGCACGGCCTCAGCCGCAAAAATATCTACGCCGAGAGCCATACCCGTCAAGAAAGTGCTTATGCCGCCATAAACAATTTTTTCTTTAATCAAATTTTTTAACAGCACTTTTAATTTAATGCATCTTATATCATCTTCACAATATCCGAAAGGTAAATTTTTGGGTCGATGCCCTGTGAACATACACACAGACAAGCCAGCCACCTCATAACCCATATTCGGGTAATCGTGTTTACATTTTAACTGAAAAATCCGATAATGTCAAACGTATTACCCGAATATGGGTAAAATTGCCCGTTTACTCTGTTATTATATTTTAACCAAATATGGGTAATAACAGATATGGTAGTGAGATACGCAGATATTATAATAAAGCGGATAACCCAGCTATGTAAAAAAAGAGGCTGGTCGATAAATAAGCTCGCAATAATGAGCGGCGTAAAGCAATCGACATTGGATAATATAATGCGCGGCATAACGCAAAACCCCGGTATAGTATCGCTTCACAAGATTGCCAATTCATTCAACATGACACTTGCAGAGTTTTTAGATTTTGACGAACTGAATGAATATAGCTTTGAGGATAACGAGCATAATTAAAGCCTGCGGAAATTCCGCAGGCTTTTTTGTTTTTATAAACCGCTAAAACGCGTTATTTGCGGCATATGTGCGGGGCAATTTATAAAATAAATGGACTGCACATAAAAATAAGGGGCGGCTATGCCGCCCCTTATTAAAGCTTATAGCTTATTTATTGACAATATCTTCGCCGGGAGTTACCACACTGTTGTACCCCGGGTTTATTACGGGGGACATGTTTTTGTACTCCTTAACGCCCGTGCCTGCAGGTATGAGCTTGCCGATGATAACGTTTTCTTTGAGGCCCATGAGGGGATCTACCTTGTTCTTTATGGCCGCATCGGTGAGAACCCTGGCAGTCTCCTGGAAGGAGGCTGCAGACAGGAACGAATCGGTAGACAGCGCCGCCTTGGTAATGCCGAGAAGCACGCGCTTCTGCAATGCGGGAGTGCCGCCGTTTTCGATCGCCTTCTGGTTTGCCTCTTCAACGGCAAACATATCAACCGTTTCGCCGGGCAGAAGGTCGGTGGAGCCTGCACTCTCTATCCTTACCTTCCTGAGCATCTGGCGCACGATGATCTCTACGTGCTTGTCGTTGATATCAACGCCCTGCGAGCGGTAAACTGACTGCACCTGCTCGAGGATATAGTCCTGAACGCCCTTTACGCCCGATATGCGGAGAATATCCTGGGGATATACCGAACCTGCATTCAGAACGGTGCCGGGCTCTACCCTGTCGCCGCTCTTGACCTTGAGCTCTGCGTTGAAGGGAAGAGTATATTCTTTTTTGACCTCGTTCGTCACGGAGTCGCGCACGAATACGTGCTTCAGGTTGTCGCTGTCGTCAATAGATACCACGCCCGAAACTTCGCACAGAGTCGAGCAGCCCTTAGGCTTGCGCGCCTCGAAGAGCTCCTCTACGCGGGGAAGACCCTGGGTAATGTCGCCCGTGGCGGCGATACCGCCCGTATGGAAGGTACGCATGGTAAGCTGTGTGCCGGGCTCGCCAATCGACTGCGCCGCAATGACGCCTACCGCCTCGCCGACCTGAACGGGGGTGTTGGTGGCCATATTCTTGCCGTAGCACTTTGCGCACACGCCGTAGCGCGAGTTGCAGCTGAATATAGAACGGATGGATACCTGCTCGATGCCTGCGTCAACGATTTTCTTTGCTATCTCGTCGGTGACGAACTCGTTCTGTCCTATTATGAGGTTGCCGTCTTTGTCTCTTACGTCCTCGGACACGAATCTGCCCTGGATCCTGTCTTCAAGGCCCTCGATAACCTCGCCGTTGGGGCCGATTATCGCCTTTACGACCATGCCGCGGGGCTTTTTGGAGCCGGCCATGCAGTCCTCTTCGCGCACGATGACGTCCTGCGAAACGTCTACAAGGCGGCGGGTAAGGTAGCCCGAGTCGGCCGTCTTTAACGCCGTATCGGCAAGGCCTTTACGGCCGCCGTGCGAGGAGATGAAGTATTCAAGTACCGAGAGGCCCTGCCTGAAGCATGATTTAACGGGTACCTCTATCTTTTTACCCTGGGGGTTAACCATCAGGCCGCGCATGCCGGAGAGCTGCTTCATCTGGTCGATGGAGCCGCGCGCGCCCGAGTTTGCCATCATCCATATGGGGTTGAACTTATCGAGCGACTTCTTCAGCGCGTCGGTAACTTCGTCGGTGGCGTCGTCCCACGCCTTGATTACGGCGTTGTAGCGCTCCTCTTCGCGCAGAAGACCGCGCTGGTATTTGCGCTCTATCTGGAACACCTTCTGCTCGGTCTCTTCGACTATCCTCTTCTTTTCTGCGGGGATATGCATGTCGAATACCGACGTTGTGATGGCGCCGACGGTGGAGTATTTATAGCCGAGCGTCTTTATCTTGTCGAGCACGTCTGCCGCTCTGGGCGCGCCGCCCGTCTTGAAGCAGCGCTCAACAATTTTTCCGAGCTGCTTTTTGCCGACTGCGACGTTGGAGCCGAGGAAGTCGTACGAGATCTCGTACTTTAAATAATCTTCCCTGGTCTTTCTCGCCACAAACCCCAGATCCTGGGGCATCTCGTTGTTGAAGATTATTCTGCCGACGGTCGTCTTTACGATGCCCGTCACGCTCTCGCCGCTAAAAGGCGAGTTCTTATCGTCTATCTTTACCGTTCTGCGGACGTAGATCTCGTCCTGCATGTGGATATATTTGGTCTGGTAGGCCATGAGGGCCTCATCCTCTGAGATGTAGGCGCCGGGCACATACTTTTCGGCGCCCTCGTCGCCCTCGTCGCACTCAACATACCTGTCGCCGCTCCAGCGGTAGAACTTGCCCTCTTCGCGCCTTATGATAGTGAGGTAGTAAGCGCCCATTACCATGTCCTGAGAGGGCTGCATTACGGGCTTGCCGTCGGAGAGCTTTAAGATATTGTTGGAGGAGAGCATCAAAAATCTCGCCTCGGCCTGCGCCTCTATCGAAAGGGGAACGTGCACTGCCATCTGGTCGCCGTCGAAGTCAGCATTGAACGCCGTACATACGAGCGGGTGGATCTTTATGGCGCGGCCCTCGATGAGCACGGGCTCGAACGCCTGAATTGACAGCCTGTGCAGCGTGGGCGCACGGTTCAGGAGCACGGGATGCTCCTTAATTACGTCCTCGAGGACGTCCCAGACGAAAGGCTTTGCCTTTTCAACGGTGCGCTTTGCGCTCTTTATATTGTGGCACTGGCCGCTCTCCACCAGCCTCTTCATAACGAAGGGCTTGAAGAGCTCTATCGCCATTTCCTTAGGAAGTCCGCACTGATAGAGCTTGAGCTCGGGGCCGACGACGATAACCGAACGGCCGGAATAGTCTACACGCTTGCCGAGAAGGTTCTGGCGGAAACGTCCCTGCTTGCCGCGGAGCATGCCCGAGAGGGACTTTAATTCCCTGTTGGAGGGGCCGGATATGGCCTTGCCGCGCCTGCCGTTATCGATCAGGGCGTCGACGGCCTCCTGGAGCATGCGCTTTTCGTTCTTGACTATCATGTCGGGCGCACCCAGCTCCATCATTCTCTTTAATCTGTTGTTGCGGTTTATTACCCTGCGGTACAGATCGTTGAGGTCGGAGGATGCAAACCTGCCGCCGTCGAGTTGCACCATGGGGCGAAGCTCGGGGGGAAGCACGGGTAACACGGTGAGTATCATCCACTCGGGACGCTGGTTATTCTTGCGGAATGCCTCGAGGATCTCTATCCTCTTTACTGCCTTTACGCGCTTCTGTCCGGCCTGATTGTTTTCGATGGTCTGTCTGCACTCGGCGCACTCCTTATCGAGGTCTACCGCCATCAGAAGTTCGCGTATTGCCTCGGCGCCCATGCCCACTTTGAGGCCGGTTACCGAGCTGTCGCCGTATTTTTCCTCTATCTCCAGAAGTTCTTTATCGTTGATTATCTGCTTGTATTCGAGCGTGGGAACGCTGCCCGGGTCGATAACGACGTAAGCGGCGAAGTAGATGACCTGCTCGAGCGCCTTGGGGCTCATGTCGAGCACCAGGCCTATCCTCGAGGGCACGCCGCGGAAATACCAGATGTGAGATACGGGCGCGGCGAGCTCTATGTGGCCCATGCGTTCGCGCCTTACCTTGGAACGCGTTACTTCGACTCCGCACTTTTCGCAGATGACGCCCTTGTAGCGTATGCGCTTATATTTGCCGCAATGGCACTCCCAGTCCTTCATCGGGCCGAAAATGCGCTCGCAGAAGAGGCCGTCGCGCTCGGGTTTCTGAGTTCTGTAATTTATAGTTTCGGGCTTTGTTACTTCGCCCTTTGAAAGTTCCCTTATTTTTTCGGGGGAAGCCACACCGATCTTTATCGAGCAAAAATCGTTTAATTCAAACATTGTTAACCGCTACCTCCCTTTTATTCCTCGTCCTTGCCTTCGTCATCGTCGTCGCCGAAATCGTCGAAGAGCGAGAATTTACCGTCGTCATCGTCATCGTCATCGTCGTCGAAGTCGTCATCGTCGCCGCCGAAGAGTTCCTTGCCTGCAAAGTCATCCTCGTCGTCATCAGTTTCAAAGATAGAGCCGAGATCGATATCCTCTTCCTCCTCGTCGTCACCGGAGATGTCGTATTCTTCGACGGAAGTCTGCCTGTCGCGCTCCTCTGCGTCGCGCGCGGCGGCTGTGGGTATGGCCTCGTCATCCTCGTCAAGTTCGCGGATGATGAGCTCGTCGTTGTTCTCGGTGAGCACCTTTACGTCGAGAGCGAGCGACTGGAGCTCCTTTAAGAGCACCTTGAACGCCTCAGGTATGCCCGGTTCGGAGATATTGTTGCCCTTTACGATAGATTCGTAGGTCTTTACACGGCCCACGATATCGTCCGATTTAACGGTGAGGATCTCCTGAAGGATATGCGCCGCGCCGTAAGCTTCCAGCGCCCAGACTTCCATTTCGCCGAAGCGCTGGCCGCCGA
>DVHB01000085.1 GCA_018712405.1 Candidatus Coproplasma stercoripullorum | reverse complement strand
CGCGGGCAGAAATTTCTGCCCGCGCCATGTTTTAAGTTAGTTTTTAAATGTCTGAAGGATTTAATTTTTTGATTTTAAGTTCATGCCCTGCGATTTGGACCCGTTCAATCACCTCAAAAGTACCGCTGAGGTCTTTTCTTATCGTAACTGTGTTCAGAGTGTCATACCCCAAACGTTGATATAATTTTAAAGCTTCAATGTTGCGTGCGGCTACTTCAAGGTAGAGCGACATTGAATATTCTTTAACTATCTCTTCCAGAAGGGTAATGGTTTCGCCTGCTATGCCGCGCCTTTGGTATTCAGGCTCAACAAACAGGTGTTCAAGCCAGTCAACGGCCCCGCCGCGGCTTCCAAGATGTGCAAATCCTGCAATCTCTCCGTTATAATTTATAAAGTAAAATTTATTGCCTTCGTTTATCCATTGCCCGAGATCGGCCATGGCGTCGTCATCGGTGAGATCCTCGTCGTTATGTTCCTTCCAGAATCCCTTGATCAGTTTTATCGCTTTGCCTTGCAGCTGTGGCGCATATAAATGCAGTGATACTTTCATAGTTACTTCCATAAGTTCTTGAGTTACATTTTATGTCGCTCACGCCGACTTCGTGATAGGCGTTTTATTCTGGTGCCATGCTGCACCATAAAAAAAGGCACCCGGAAAGGTGCCAAATCATGGTGGAGCATAGCGGATTCGAACCGCTGACCTCTACACTGCCAGTGTAGCGCTCTACCAACTGAGCTAATACCCCATGCCCATATATTATAACAGAAGACATGCTGTTTTTACAAGCAATTTTACAATCGTTTTGCGTTAATGTTCAATATTTTTGCATTGCTTTTGTATGTATAGAACAGCTCTGTTGTAAGCTTGATATGAAATTATTTGACAAAATTACGTCATAATGCGTCATATCATGTGATTAATTATACATAATATATAAATTTATGTAAATAATTCTCGGAATATTGACATTTTGGCAAAATGTTATATAATAAAAAATGTGCTAAACAAACAAGAGCGGCTGGCTCGGGGAGGTTTTTGGGTTGTTCCAGATTTTTATGACGGCGGTCAACGCCATAGTTCCGATAGTGTTGCTTATCGTGCTTGGCTACATATTGAAGAGGATAAAATTCCTTACCGGTGAGTTTTTAAAGATAGGCAACAAGCTTGTGTTCAACGTGTGTCTCCCGTCCATGTTGTTCATAAATATATATAATATAGACGATCTGTCCTCCGTGGACTGGTCGCTAGTCATTTATTCGGTAGTGGCGGTGTTCGTTATTTTCGGCATAGGTTTAGTGACGAGCATACTGACCACCCAAGATAACCGCCGCCGCGGCGTAATTCTGCAGTGTTGCTATCGCAGCAATTTTGCTATAATAGGTATATCGCTTGCGGCTTCGCTGGCCGGCAACGCTGCCGGCGCCGCCGATACGGTAAACGGTGTAGTAGCCATAATCCAGGCGTTCACCATCCCTATTTTTAATATTCTCGCGGTCATTTCGCTCTCAATATTTGTGGGCAGGACCGATGCTCAGGTTGATGAGAACGGTATGCTCGTAAAGGGCGCAAAGCATCACACCGACGTAAAGAAGATACTTTTGAATATAATCAAAAATCCGCTCATAATAGGTATAGTGTTAGGTCTCGTATTCGTCGGTCTGCGCTATGCGGAGATCGCCATCTGGGGCAGTCCGGCACCGTTCACAATTAAGGACGATTTAACATTTATATACGACACTCTCGATGATTTGAAATCTATTGCGACGCCTCTCGCGCTCATTGTTCTCGGCGGTCAGTTTGAGTTTTCTGCCGTAAAGGGTATGTCGAAGGAGATAATAGTGGGTACTGTGTTCCGTATAGTCATTGCCCCTCTTATCGGCGTCGGCTGTGCCGTGCTCCTGAGCGAATTTACCGACCTCGTGCAGTTCGGACAGACTGAGTATCCTGCGCTCATTGCCTTGTTCGGAACGCCTGTCGCCGTATCCAGCGCTATAATGGCGGGTGAGATGGGCAACGATGAACAGCTTGCCGGTCAGCTCGTCGTGTGGACGAGCATAGCTTCTATTGTCACGTTATTTGCAACGGTATTCCTGTTGATGACATTCGGATTATTGGCGGTGTAAAATGAAGCTTCTTGCAGTAACGGCGCGCAGCGCCACATTTTCAACCGGATACGGGAGCGCATATTTTGCGCCTATGCCCTTTAATGTAAAGCTCAACGGCGAGTTGGTTAGGGAGCGTGAGGAGCACAATGTCTTTTCGCTTTTCTCGCTCATGCCCGACACGGAGTATGAACTCGATACGGGCGGGAGTAAACTGAAATTCAAGACTGAGAGCGAAACTTTGTTTCTCAATGTAAAGGATTTCGGTGCTGCCGGCGACGGCGTGCGTAACGACGCTCCCTCTTTTTCTGCGGCTATAGCCTGCGCGGAGGAGGGGAGCACGGTGTACGTCCCTGCCGGTGACTATCTGCTCACTCCCGTCTTTTTAAAGAGCGGCATAACGCTCTGGCTCGACGGCGGAGCGCGCCTTTTGGGTGAGATTGACAGGACTGAATATCCCGTTCTGCCGGGAATTTGCGGCGAAGGTGACGCCCGACGTAACTTTGGCACCTGGCAGGGCGAAGAGGCAAACTGTTTTGCTTCCGTTTTAACTGCAATAAATTGCAAAAATATTGCAATAATTGGTGAAGGTACGGTGGACGGCAATGCGCTTTCTTCCGATTGGTATCAAAATCACAGAGTGATGCGCATTGCGTGGCGTCCGCGCGGATTGTTCTTCAATCGCTGCAGCGGAGTATTAGTGCAGGGTATAACCGTGCGCGATACGCCTTCGTGGAATGTACACCCTTATTTTTGTAAAAACGTCAAACTCTATAATCTCGGGCTTTACAATGTTCCATCCATGCCCACGACTGACGGTATAGATCCCGACTGTTGCGAAAATGTGGACATTGCGGGCGTAAATATCTCTGTCGGCGATGATTGCATAGCCATAAAGTCAGGCACTTTAGAACTTGCCCGCCGCTATAAAACGCCCTGCAAAAATATAACCGTGACCGACTGTCTTATGGAGAGCGGCCACGGCGGAGTGGTATTTGGCAGCGAGAGTTCGGGCGGCATAGAGAATGTGCTCGTCGAGCGATGCCTGTTCCGTGGAACCGAGCGCGGCTTCCGCATTAAGACGCGCCGCGGCAGGGGGAGAGTGGGGGAGATAAGCGGCGTCACGTTCAGAAATATTGTCATGAATGACGTAGTTACGCCATTCGTAATTAATATGTACTACAATATGGGCGACCAGACGGGCCATACCGAATATGTATGGACGACAGAAAAACTGCCCGTGGACGAATTGACGCCGATAGTGGGTGATTTTGAATTCTGCGATATGGTGTGTACGGGTGTGTGCTGCTGCGCGGGTGCATTCTACGGTCTTCCCGAAGAGCCGATAAAGCGCATAAAGCTCAAAAATGTCAGCTTTTCATATAACAAAAACTGCGCGCCATCCTTTCCCGATATGAAGGAAAAGAACAGCACGGTCAAAAACGGCGGGCTGTATTTTCAGTTTACCGACAGGGTAGAGCTGGAGAATGTTGCCTTTTGCGGCGCAGACGGGGAAGAGATCGTGTGTGAGGGCGTCGGATCTGTACAAAGAAGATGAATGTATAGTACTATGCGCGGCATAATCGCGTAATTAATATTAAAATCAACGGCGCCGCGGCTTTTTTGCCGCGGCGCCGTTGTCTTATAAGGTAATGAGCTCGGATCAGGATATGTCGCAAATTATCCTATCTCTGCTTTTATTCTGCTCAGTGCATTTTTCTCGAGACGTGAAACCTGTGCCTGCGATATGCCGACCTGTCCTGAAATTTCCGTCTGTGTTTTGCCTTCAAAATATCTCAGGTACAATATGTGCTTCTCGCGTTCGTCAAGTTTTTGCATGGCTTCATACAGGGCGGCTTTTTCCGTCCACACCTCGTCGTTGTTCTTTTCGTCGAATATCTGGTCCATCAGAAGAAGAGTGTCGCCTGCCTTGTTGTAAACGGGGTCGTACAGCGATATCGGGTCCGATATGGCGTCGAGGGCGTAGGCTACTTCCGAAACGGCTATGTGCATCTGTTCGGCTATTCTGTCATAAGTCACTGCGTCCTCTTTTTCTTCAAGCTCTTCGCGTACCTTCAGTATGCGGTATGCCGTGTCGCGTATCGAGCGCGAAACGCGGAGTGAATTTCCGTCCCTTATATATCGTTTTATTTCGCCGAGTATCATGGGCACCGCATAGGTCGAAAATTTTACGCCTATAGAGAGGTCGAAGTTGTCGATCGCTTTTATAAGTCCCACGCATCCGGCCTGGAACACGTCGTCTGCGTTGGCGTTTTTCGACCAGAACCGCTTCACAAGCGAAAGCACCAATCTCATGTTGCCTATGATGAACTTGTCGCGCGCTTTGCTGTCGCCGTTTTTCAGCCTTATCATAAGTTCGGTCTGCTCTTTGGGCGAAAGAAGGGGAAGTCCTGCCGTATTTACACCGCAAATACTTACTTTCTGTAGCATTTTCACCTCCGGATATGTAATTGCCTTTGTGAGTCACGGGCAAAGGAGTGCGCCGGGAGTAGGGGCTATTCTGATTTTGGGACGCTTATCTTAAGTATGTTTAATTTCGCGTCGTTTTATTCGCTCTGACAGATTTATTATTTTTGTTTATGTTGCGCAGAACCGAGTTTGTGCGAGGCTTGCATATATTAGACTCCCTCGCGCCAAAAAAATTGACAAGTTCCGTCCTGAAAGTTATAATATTGGTTAAATTGCGTTTGCCGCATAATTTAATTCGCGCAACGATGTAAATTAATAAGTAAAGGTAAATATTTACAGATAAATATGTTAAGAATAGTAACCGATTCTTCATCGGAAATTTCTCAGGAAGAGGCAAAGCGGCTGAATATCGACGTCCTGCCGCTGACAATAGTATTCGGCAACGAACAATACCGCGACGGAATAGATATAACATCTGACGAATTCTACAATAAGCTGGTCTCTTCGCCTGAATTCCCTCACACCGCTCAGCTCGGCTACGATGAGCTGATGAGGCTGTATGCAGACGCAAAGGAAAAGGGAGACGAAGTGCTTGTGATCCCTATTGCTTCTGCGCTTTCAGGCTCTTTCGACTGGGCGGAGCGCGCCGCCAAAGAGAGCGGGTACGACAAAATAACCGTGTATGACAGCAAGTGTACCACGTTTATGCTTGAGATCCTTGTGCGTGAGGCCGTGCGCCTGCGCGACAAGAGCGCGGCGGAGGTCATTGCCGCTCTTGACGAGCTCCGTCCCCGTATAGTTCTCTTTGCCGCTCTCGATACCCTCGAGTATCTGAAGCGCGGCGGCAGGATAAATAAGACGGCCGCAACCGTGGGCGGCATGCTCAAGATCAAGCCCGTCATAACCGTTTCTGGCGGCGGCGCGGTCGAGCTTATACATAAGAGCGTCGGAATGAATTCGGCTTTAAAATACATAGCCGAGCGCTTCCTTTCCGACAAAAGGGATGAAAATTTTGCCGTCCGAACAATATATTGCATGAACGGCGTCAACTGTGAAAAACTTCGCTCGCTTGTCAAAATAAACGGCGGGGCTTGTGAAAATATCTGTCCTGTAATAGGTACTCACATCGGTCCGAAGGCGGCCGGGATAGTATATGTGCGCGCAAGCGCGCGTCAGATATAAGGCCTGTTCTGCCGGTTTTACGGGCGTTTGTCTGCGGTTAATTTCATGTTTTGACGGCAATAATTATTGAACCGGCTAATATGGGCATGGTTGCTTGCGGCGCAAGGATAACATTGTGAAGTATAAGCTTCAAAATAGTACTTGCATTGCGCGGCGGAAAATGGTATAATATATGCAAACCATCAGATTGATTTTGCGTTGAAATAAAAAAACTATAGTGGAGGTTAATTTTAAAATGTTGACGGCGGACTATATTGTTCTCGGTCTGCTCCTGGTATTCGTCCTCATCGGCGCGCTTGTAGGTTTCGGCAAGGGACTCAAGTTTTTCACGAGCGGAATTTTCGGGATAATTATTTCTGTGTTCGTCTGCTATCTGATCTTCGGCCTTGTTTTAAGTTGGAGCGTCGTTTCCGACCTTCTTGCAAGGTTTAACGAGTGGTTGCGCGAACAGGGCAATGTGGGTACGTTCTTTGCTGATATTTATATCGACAGGGTTGTGCTCGCCGTTGTGCTTTTCCTGATAGTTCAGATAGTGAGAATGATCATTGTAAAAATACTTAAGAGCATATTCGAGATCGACAATATCTTCGTAAAGGTTATCAACAAGGTTGTCGGCGCGGTGTTTTTTGCCGCAGTGTTCGTGGCTCTTCTTCTCTTTGCATTCCAGATAGTAAGCTGGATAGGGGGAGATACGGCTGCAAACTTCCTGAGTTATTTTGACGGCAGCGCGCTGCTTTTGGATAAACTCTATCTCAACAATCCGTTGAATGCGATCTTTTCCTGAATTCAAAAATCTGTTTACTATGATGCGGCGGCGCAAATTGGCGCCGCCGCATTTATTTGCAGACGGGCAGAGGCGGCGTGTAACAAATAATCCTGCCGGTGCATATAATAAAAGTGCCGCTTGCGCACCATTTGCACGGTACTGTTTAAGAGTATGCGAAGTACTATGTCAAACATAACGGCGGCGGGAGGATAGGTTTTGGAATTTTCATATAATCAGATAAGGCAGATGGATGTAGTCAGCGTAACCGACGGTAAACACCTGGGAAGGGTGTGCGACATTGTATTCAGCTTTCCTGAAGGTCGCGTCTGCGGCTTTAACGTGACGGGCAGCAAAGGTTTCAAGCTTACGCGCCCCGATTTCTTTATTCCGCTCAGCGCTGTAGTGCGCATAGGCGAAGACGTCATCATCACCGACGCGGAGTGCATGACGCCGCCCAAAGATAAATGCCGCAAGCCGCTATTCCGTAAGCCCGATTGCCATTCGGAAGAGCATCATCAGGAATGTGCGCCCAAAGCGCGGAGAAATTACGATGAATACGAATGAAGTTTTTTTATACAGCGCGCCCTGCTTCCCTTTCAGGTTAGGCAGGGCGCGCTGCTGTCATAAATGATGAGCTGGCCGTTTGTAAAATAGCCGATCATAAAATATTTTCAAGTTTAAGGCGGTAATTGTCGGGCAGAGTTTGCGCCATTCGTTTAACTATTTCCAGGTTTGCAAGCGCCAACGGGTAGTCGTCGGTGTAGATGTATGAAAAAGCTTCGTTAAGTCTGTAGTCCACATAAGCTATGTCGTTGTGCGGGATAAACATATGCAGTTTGCTCTTCTTGTCGGACCACATGGCTCTTACGGCGTCTGCATCTGTGCTGTTAGCCGTTGCGTCTTCCACCTTTTCGTACAGTGTTTCGACTGCGCCGTAAAATTCGTCGAACTCATGCCCCAAATAGATATCGACAAATATGAAAAATGCAATGCAGGCGACGGTTGCCGCAAGAGTCAGACATATAGATCTTACCATCTTTCGTTCACCGCAATATTTAAGATCTGATACTTTTCTCCGCGCTTCTGAAAGTATACCCTGCCGTTTCCGTCTACCGTCATAACCAGTACCTTGTTTATTTTGACGCCCTGCTCTTTCAGAAAACCGTCGAGCTTTTCCCGCGTTATGCCGCAGGTGGACAGATTGTGTATGTTCAGTTTGCCGCTGTCGATAAGCGCCACGGCAAGCGAATTCGTCTTTTGTTCGCGCTCCAGAGCCGAAAAACTCCCGTTGGCTTCATACAGTCCGTAATACACGTCGTCGAGGTTGAAGTATCCCGCGGCGCGCATGCTTTCGATGAGGTCGCTAACGTCCAGATTGTTCTTTTTCAGCTGGTATTCATCGATACCCTCTTTTGTGATGACTATCGACGGACGGCCGCAGATTATTGCTTTCATCGGATTGAACCACAGGTCTAAAAGCCACACTATCTGGTGCAGTATGAACATAGCAACTATCGACACTACGCCGTATAAAAGCGGAATGGTGGAGTCTGCCATTGGAATGCATGCAAGTTCAGCAATCAGAAGAGTTATAATAAATTCAAACGGCTGCATTTCGCCTATCTGGCTTTTGCCCATAAGGCGCATCACGATAAGCAACGTTATAAATATTATCGCCGTCCTCACAAAAATAAGCGCCATACAATAAGTATCGCTAAAATACGGCGCAATATTCCTTGCAAAAGGGAGAGCCGTGTGTTATAATTTCTTAAAATATTATTGCGCAGTCGCGTTAAGTGGTGCCGGTAGGACAGCCGGTAAACGAAAGGTAGAACCTGCGGTGACTGTGCGCGTCCATTATCTTATTTCAGTATTGGGCGCTTCAGAGCGCTCTTTCTTTTTATGTCTGTTACAGATAGGGTCGTAAATATGCGGGCGGACGGCATGCGCTTCGGCACAGAGCGCACGCGCGCTCTTTTGGATAAGCTTGGTTCTCCCGATGAAAAACTTAAGATAATTCATGTTTCCGGCACCAACGGCAAGGGCTCTGTGTGCGCATATCTTACCTCTATTTTGCTTGCCGATGGCAAGACCGTGGGTACTTACACCACGCCCGAAGTGTTTTCGTTCGAAGAGCAGTTCTGTATAAACGGCGAACCGTTAAGGACTTACGAAAAATATCTGCGTCGAGTGCAGCAGGCCGCCGACGGCATGGCCGACAGTCCTACTGCCTACGAGCGGCAGACGGCAGCCGCTTTCCTCATGTTTGCCGGAGAGAGGTGCGAGTATGCGGTGGTGGAGTGCTGCATGGGCGGCCTTGAAGATACGACCAACGCAGTCAATAAAAAGCTGCTTGCGGTAGTCACTTCGGTCTCGCTTGAGCATACGAAGTATCTGGGCGATACTCTTGAGAAAATAGCTCGCCACAAAGCCGGTATAATAAATAATTGTCCCTCGGTCATCTCTCGCTGCGTGCCGCAGGAGGTGCGCCCGATATTCTTTAATCTCGGTGCGGTCATCGCCGAAGAGCCGTGCGATATCCGGGAGTGTGAGGAGGGTACGTATTTTGATTGCGGCGGGCAGAGATATTTCACCAAAATGCTCGGCTGCAGACAGCCGTACAACGCCGCGACGGCCATAACGGCGGCAAAAATTCTCGGAATAGGCGACGCGGCGACTGTCCGCGGCATAGCGCAGGCAGAGATTCCGGGCAGATTGCAGCTCATCCGTGCGGACGGGCGCGACTATATCCTGGACGGGGCGCATAACCCCGAAAGTTTTATTCCTCTCGCCGCAATGCTGGTCGGCCGATATGCGGGGCGGGAGCGCGGAATAATTTACGGGTGCCTGAGCGACAAGGATATAGGCACTGTTCTAAACGGGCTTAAGGGTTGCGCCGAGCACGTTGTGGGCGTGCGGCCGGATAGTTACAGAGCTATGGATTTCGATAAAATAATTTCAGAGTGTCGCGCGGTCTTTGCCGATGTCGGCGGCGCCGCAAGCATGGGCGAGGCGCTTGAAAGCTGCCGCGGCGACGTTGTCGCCGTCTGCGGAACGTTCACTTTTTTAAAGGAGGCAAGGGAGTGGATAGAGAAAAGGCTATAAAGGCGGTGGAAGATTTTCTTACCGCAGTGGGAGAAGATGTTACGAGGGAGGGGCTAAAGGATACTCCCGCTCGCGTGGCGGATATGTTTGCCGAACTGCTCGGCGGCAATTCGGACGATGCTGCCCGCCATCTTTCGAAGACGTTCAATGTGCAGTCAGGCGATATGGTCATCGAAAAGGATATTGCCTTTTCCTCTACATGCGAGCATCATCTCATGCCGTTTTTCGGTAAAATTTCCATTGCGTATGTCCCAAACGGCAGGGTAGCGGGTCTTTCAAAACTCGCGCGGACGGTGGAGGTGTACGCAAAGAGGCTCCAGCTTCAGGAACAGCTTACCTCGCAGATTGCTGAGGCGGTCCATAAATATCTCGGCGCGCGCGGAGTTTTGGTACTATGCGTGGCAGAGCACACCTGTATGACCTGCCGCGGCGTAAAAAAATTCGGTTCAAAAACGATGACTTACAGTACGGCGGGCGACTTTCCTGCCGACAAAGCCGCAGAGGTATTGGCGCTTTTAAAATAGCGCGGGCAAATGTAAGCGGTCAAAATATTTTTTTAATCAACCATGTACGCATTTTATGATAATCGGAAATAAAAATTTTAAGTGCGGAACGCACGTTATGGCTATAATAAATCTCACTCCCGACAGTTTTTTTCCTGCCAGCAGGCACAATGAGAGCGATGTGCTTTCAGCCGTCGAGCGCGCCGTAAATGAAGGAGCAGAGGTGATAGATATAGGCGCTCAGTCCACTCGTCCCGGATATTCTGAGGTGAGCGCGGAAGAGGAGATAGGGCGTTTTCTCAAACCGCTCGTTGAGATAAAAAAGCGCTTTCCCGTTCCCGTCTCCGTGGATACTTACTTTTCTCTCTCTGCACGCGCCGCACTCGAAAACGGCGCCGATATGATAAACGACGTCTGGGGGCTCACCCATGATGAGGATATGGCGCGCACGGTTGCAAAATTCGGCGCTTCGGTCTGCATAATGCACAATGCTTCGCAACCTCTTGTCGGCGATATCTGGCAGCCGATAGATAGCTTTTTGGAAAATTCTTTAAATCTTGCCATATCAGCAGGTATAGATAAAGACAGAATCTGTATAGACGGCGGCATAGGCATAGGTTTTGCCAAGTCGCGTGAGCAGAATTTTGAGCTTTTAAACGGCTATGAAAGGCTGCACTCCCTCGGCTGTCCGCTTCTTTTGGGCGTCAGCCGCAAGTCAATGTTCGGCGGCAGGGTGGATGACAGGCTTGCGCCCACGGTAGAGGCCACCCGCCTTGCAGTCAGAAAAGGCGTAATGTTCGTGCGCGTTCACGATGTAGCCGCCAATGTTAAGGCTATCCGCGAAATGAATTCAGGTGAAAGCAATGGGTAAAGTTATAGTAAAAAAACTTAAAATAAAGACGTGCCACGGCGTAAACGATTTTGAAAAGAGGCAGCCGCAGCGCTTTGAATTTTCCGCCGAGGTCGATTGCGATTTCTACGAAGCGGCAAAGAACGACGAGATCGCGCAGACGGTAAATTACTCCACGGTGTGCAAAATAATTACGGCTGTGGCAACGCAGAACGTATTCAACCTCATCGAAACGCTCGCAAGCCGCTGTGCTGCGGCAATACTCGATAACTTCCCGCAGGCGAAGGCTGTAAAAGTTCGCGTTGAAAAGCCGCAGGCGCCTGTAAAGGCAAAGTTCAAAACGGTGGCGGTAGAGGCATATCTTAAACGCTCTACAGTCTATCTTTCGCTCGGCTCAAGCATGGGCGACAGAAAGGCTTACATCGATTTTGCCGTAAAAGAACTCTCTTCGACCCGCGGCGTCACCGTTAAAAAGATGTCATCCTATTCGGAGAGCGAGCCTTACGGCGGCGTCGCCCGCAATAAATTTCTTAACGCGTGTGCGGAGATCGAAACTTACCTTCCGCCGCGCGCCCTTCTGCACGAGATACACCGCATAGAGGCGGCGGGGGAGCGCAGCCGCACCTTGCGCTGGGACGACAGAACGCTGGATATCGATATCATATTCTACGGCAGGGAGATCATCTGCGAGGACGGACTTATCATTCCTCACGCCGACTACATGAACAGGTCGTTCGTTATAGAGCCGCTTAAAGAGATCGCTCCGGATTTTATATGTCCGGGCACCGGAAATAGGGTAAAAGAGTTGTCTGTTTCGGATAGTAATTGAGTTTCGTTGCGTCAGAATGCGGGTCGCTTTGAATTGTGATTTGAGATATTTTGAAAGATTGTGTCATTTATACCTTTCTGATTGAAAATTTGTTACGTTTTGCTAAAATAGAACAATTATTTTATATGCAATGTGCACAAAAATTTTCAAAAAATCTATACAAAATGCAAATTATATGCTATAATTTGTATAGCTTGGGGTGGTATAATAGAAAAGTTTCGTCCGCAGTAAAAAAAACGGACGCCGTAAAATCTCTGTGCGGCGTTCTTTTGTTTGCCGCTTCGGCTAAATATTACACTATTTTAATCGGTGCCGTTCAATATATGAGGAAACAATTACTCGTGTGGCAATGCGTGCGGTTAATCGGGTTTAGGAGTGATTTGTTTTGGAAAAGATAGGAATTATTGATTTGGGATCCAATTCTGCCAGGCTCGTCATCGTCAACCTCTTCCAGGAGGGCTATTTCATGGTTGTTGACGAGCTTAAAGAGAGTGTCCGCCTCGGTCAGGATATGGAGCGCGACGGCTTTTTAAAGCCCCAGCGTGTAGCGGAAACTATAAAGACGCTTAAAATGTTCCGCAAGCTCTGCGACGCGAGCGGAGTGAGCAGGATAATAACTGTGGCCACGGAGGCTGTGCGCAAGGCCAAAAATCAGCGCAGTTTTCTCGACGAGATACAGGCCAACTGCGGTTTGAAAATAAAAGTTCTTTCTGCAGAGGAAGAGGCAACGCTTGTATATCGCGGCGTCATAAACACTATGGACGTGCCTAAGGGCATAATTTTAGAGATCGGCGGCGGTTCAACCAAGATAGTTTACTACAACAGGCGCAATATGCTCAACTACGCAACGCTTCCGTTCGGCTCCGTCACCCTTACCGACATGTTTTCCAACGACGGGCTCAGGCCCGAAGAACAGGCGGCTAAGATCGAGGAATTCTTCACCGAACAGCTCAAAAGCGTTGAATGGCTTCCGGAAGTCGATCCCGATGCGCAGATGATAGGCGTGGGCGGCTCTTTCCGCAATCTCTTCAAAATCAATAAGATGGTGCACAAATACCCTCTTGATACTGTGCATAACTACAATATGCTTACTGAGGACTTTTTGCCGCTGTACGACATGATCAAAGTCCTCGATCTCGACAAAAAGAAGAAGATAAAAGGGCTGTCCGCCCAGCGGGCCGACATATTGCCCGCGGCGCTTGCAGTCATCCGTGCATTCGTAGGTTATATGCACGCTGATAATTTTACTATATCGGGCGCGGGACTCCGCGAGGGCATAATGTTCAACCAGGCGCTGCCTTCCACTATAGAAAAGCCTGTTTCCGACGTTCTGACATATTCGCTGACTACTCTCGTAAAGTGGTACGATTGCGACGAGCATCATGTTGAGCATGTCGTAAATTTAAGCATACAGCTCTTTAAACAGCTTCGCGTTCTGCATAAGTTTCCCCGTCAGTATCTTAAAGTATTGAAAGTGGCGGCAACTCTGCATGACTGTGGTATGCGCATAAAGTATTACAACCACCAGCGCCACAGTTGGTATATGATTTTAAACGCCAACTTATACGGCGTTTCGCACAGGGAGATAGTTCTTGCCGCATTTACGGCGTGCTGCCATAAAAAGGAGGATATCAATCCGCTCGACTGGGCGCGCTTCAAAGATATTTTGCATGAAGACGATATAGAGATAGTTAAGCGCCTCGGCGTAATGCTCCGTATTGCCGAAAGTCTGGACAGGAGCATGTCCGGATGCATAAAGGGCATAAATTGCGATATCCTCGGCGATTCGGTAATAATGAAGACCGAAGTTGAGGGCGATGCAAGTCTGGAGATACGCGACGCCATGGCAGCGGGTGCGGAATTTAAAAAATCATTCCATAAAAATCTCGAAATCTTGTAAATTTATATCGGTAAAGGGATAATGCCGCTCGTTGGCGGCATTATTTGTTGAGCGTATGCAGTATGTTCTCGCAAGTGCCTCCCCGCGGCGCAGGGAGCTTCTGTCACAAATAGTCGACGAATTTATTGTCGATCCGGCCGTGGGCGGAGAAGAAGTAAATCTTTCGCTCTTTCCCGAAGATATGGCCTGCGCTCTTGCCGAACGCAAGTGCGACGAGGTGTTTCGCCGCCATTCCGGCAGTACGGTCATCGGGTGCGATACGATAGTCGTATTCGAGGGTGAAGTTCTCGGCAAGCCGAAGGACAGGGATGATGCCGCCGCAACGCTCAGGCGGCTCTCCGGTAAGACGCACTTTGTGATAACGGGCGTATGCGTGCGCAATAAATACAAAAAACTTGTTAAGTACGATAAAACGGAGGTAAAGTTCAACCTGCTTTCCGAAGCTTTCATCAAAATTTATGTCGACAGCGGTTCTCCGCTCGACAAAGCCGGAAGTTACGGGATTCAGGACGGCGGGCTGGTCCGTGAGTATTATGGAAGCTACAGTAACGTAGTGGGGCTACCCGTTGCCCTTGTGAGCAATATGCTGAAGGAAGTACGAGAAGACATATGATAAAACTTGCTATCGATTTAGGTTCATGGGTCACTAAAATTTACAAATCGGGGTGCGGCGTCGTGCTGGCGGAACCCACCTGCGCTGCGATAGAGCAACTCCCCGGCGCACAGAGATACAATATAAAATCTCTCGGCGAAAAAGCGCGCGCCCTCTCGGGAAAGGCGGCGCAGAATACTCATATAATAAATCCCGTATCCGACGGCGACATCGTTCATCCCGATATTGCTGCAGACATGTTGCGCTATTTCCTTGAAAAGATTGAAATAACTCCCCGCCGCGCCCGGGCTACAGAGGTGATATTTGTGCTTCCCTGCGGTGCTAAGCCCGACTTAAAGCGCAAATATCTGCGCCTTGCGGACGACTGTAATATAGGAAAAGTGTACTTCACGCAGACGCCGTTTGCCGCCGTTTTGGGACACAACGTTCCGCTCGGCGATTCCACGCCTGTGTTCAGCGTGGATATAGGCTATGGTCTTACCAATATTGCGGCTTTCTCTCTCGACGGAGTTATCGCCGGCATGAGTATGAACCTTGGCGGAGGCAATATCGACGTTCACATCATTGACTATATGGCAGAAAACTATAATCTGAGTATAGGTGCGGTAACTGCCGAACGCATCAAGAATACCGTTGGCAGCCTTTTCCCCGGTGACGATAAAGTCATGATGGTCGACGGCAGGGATGCGACTACAGGCACCCCTGCAACCGTGACGGTACGCACTACAAATATTTATGAGGTACTTATTCTCTATGTTGATAAAATAATAGAGTATGTGTCGCTCATTATTTCCAAATTGCCGTCGGAGGTATCGTCGTCTATAATTCACAGCGGCGTGTTCCTCTCGGGCGGGCTGTGCAAAATGGACGGCATTGCGGAATATTTTTCTGAAAAGCTGGGGATAACCATAAATACCTTCGACGAGCCTCAGCTCGCTGCGGTAATAGGCGCAGGCACGATAATTTCCAGCGAACATTTCAAGAATAAGGCCGCAACGCAGAATTGAGTCGGCTCAGGCATCAATACGATATAATTAACGGCCGCGGGGCAGTGAATCTGGTCCCGCGGCGATATTTTGTCTGTGCGGTTGCGTGTAATATATAAACATGACAAATTATTGACAAATATGCATGGTAATGTTAAAATAAATAGTGTGACGGCGCTTTGCTTTTCACAATAATTACGGAGAGTATGAAATGATAGAAGTAAAGGAAATCAGTTTGAGCGATAAGCGGGGTAAAAAGAAATTTTTCAAATTTCTGATTGATCTCTATAAAGGCAACAGATATGCCGCGCCCAATTTTTATTTTGACGAGTTCGCCGAATTTGACCCGGCAGTGAACGACGCCTTCCGCTTTGCCGACTGCAGGATGTTTCTGGCATATAAGGACGGAAAAATTGCCGGCAGGATAGCGGGCATATGGCACCGCGGCGCGAACGAAAAATTCGGTAAAAACGAGCTTCGTTTCACCAGATTTGACGTTATAGATGATTTTGATGTTACAAAGGCGCTCTTTGCAAAATTGTTTGATTGGGCAAAGGAGCTCGGCATGGGCGAGATAATAGGCCCGATAAGTTTTTCCGATCTCAATGAAGAAGGTATGCTTATCGACGGGTTCGACAAAGAGGCTTCGTACATAGAGCTCTACAATTACCCGTACTATGTGGAGCACATGGAAAAGCTGGGTGCTTATAAGGTGGTTGATTGGACTAGTTATGAAATAAGGGTGCCCGATAAATCGGATATGAGGGCAAAACGGCTGTCAAACAAGCTGATTGAAAAGTACGGCTTCAAAATAGTCGATATGCCTTATCTTTACAAGCATGATAAAAAGAAGTTCGACGAATACGGTATGAAGTGTCTCGACGTGCTTGACGAGGCGTTTGCCCCTCTTTTCGGCACGAGTCCGCTGAACGATAAACAGAAGAGGAGGGAACTTGAATCGATAAAGCAGGTTTATGTCCCGGAACTTTCCTGTGTCGTTGTGGATCCTGACGACAATGTTGCCGTTTACGGCTTTATGATGCCGCGTATAAGCCCCGCCATGCGCAAGGGCAGAGGTCACGTTATTCCGTTCGGGCTTCCTTCGTTTATAAAGTGTATGTCGCACATAGAGCGCGCCGATATGATGAGCGTAGGCGTTACGGGTAAGTATGCAAATACAGGCGCCGTCGCGATAGTTATTGATAATTGCCTCGACGGCCTCATAAGGCTGGGCGTCAAGTATCTTGAAACCGGTCCCGAACTTGAAGAGAACTGGCCTATACAACAGCTTTGGAGGAGGTATTCGCCTGAACTTATAAAAACGCGCCGTTGCTGGGGCCTCAAGGTGTAAAATGTCTCCGCGTGGTATATGGAATTGATAAAAAATGCAGACCGAAAATTTTTCGGTCTGCATTTTTTATTTATATATTTTTACTTTGCGTATTTAAGTTGAGTGGTGTATCTGCGTATCCTTCTTTTTATAGGGAAGGCCCAGAATATTGATATCAGCCAGAGCACTATGTAGCATGCGCCGCTTATCCATGTCATGGTGGAGAGCATCTCCAGCACGGGGACGACTGTCGCCGCAACTTCGGGCAGCAGTGCGGTGAGAACGACAGGCGCGACCAGGGGAACTATGCCGAATATGAGGCAGGGGATAAAGCCGAAGAGTTTTACGTACCACATAGTGAAACGCCTGTTCTTTGTGAAGGTATGCACAAAGGCAAACAGCGCAAGAATTATCCACAGTGCGGCAAAAAACATCATTGCTATGGTCACTATTCTTAAGATAAGCACAGCGTTGTCTATAGCTGCATTTATTTCCGCGGATGATTCTGATGACAGCATGGAACCGACCATATAGTCCGCGAGCTCTTCATATGTCGTGAATACCTGATTTTCTTCGTCCGTTGTAGCACTTCCGTCGCCTGAATGGTTGAAGTCTGCTGCATGGACAGCGTTGTCGTTTTCTGCCGAGAGTGTCTGCGGCTGACTATCTGTGCCGTTGAGATATTGCGAGGCTATCACGCATATGCACGCCTCAACCGAAAAGCTGCCGTCTGCGGTATTGGCCACGGTGGTGTCATATATGTCGCGTATGGAGGAGATGAGTTGTTCGCGTGCCGCGGCGTCTATGACGTCTGTTCCGAGCTGACTTTGGATCTCGTCCGCGACGCCGTTTATTACGGAGTCGACTTCTTCGGGCTGTGCCGTCTCAAGACCCTTTATTGAATTGAGTATCTCTTCCGGCTGTTCGATCTCAGGTATTTCAAGGTCCGGGTTGTTTTCTTTCAGTGATTCCATAACCGCGGGCAGGCCTACTTCGATTATTATATCGTCTGAAGAGGATGCGAGCGCGTCGGCTGCGATTTCTTTTATGTATGCAGTCGTGTCGTCGGTAAACGAAAGCTGCATCATGTCGCGCGTGGTCAAAGATACTTCAGGACCTATGCTCTTTGTAAGCGACGAAATGAGCACGGCATAGTCGGGCTGTTCCTCGTCGGAATTGCCGTCGGAATCGCCGGTCTGTCCCGTTAAATTGTCTATGACCTCTTCGGCGTTGGTCAGATCTACGGTGATTATCGGTGTAAACATCAGCGACAGCGCCGCGATCACGGCGATTATCACGACCAGCAGGTTGAGCGGAATGAGGCTGCGCTGTCTGCGTCTGATCTCGGTCACGAGCTCTTCGCGGCTGCCTTCAAAATTTTTCATAAGTTTCTCCTTTATATTTATTCCCGCATTTGCGTTTTTCCGCAAATTGCTCTTTTATAATAGCTCAAAGCGCCGTTTTTGTCAAGGTCGTCGGGCTTTAAAAAATATGGTATGTCTGCATATTTTAAAAAACGGAAAATAGCTGCTGCGGTATGCCGCGTTTTTTCTTGCTAAAAACTTTGCAATTTTATATAATTGTATAGAAAAATTTTATTCCGAAGGCAAAATTTTATTCAGGCATGAAAAAACCCAATCAGTTTATCCGCAATTTCTGTATAATAGCGCACATCGACCACGGCAAGAGCACGCTTGCCGACAGGATAATGGAGCTCACGGGCCAGATATCCGAGCGCGACATGGAGGACCAGTTGCTCGACTCAATGGACATAGAGCGCGAGCGCGGCATCACCATAAAGCTCACGCCCGTGCGCATGTTCTATTCGGCAGACGACGGCAATGAATATATCTTCAACCTCATCGATACTCCCGGTCATGTAGATTTCACTTACGAGGTTTCGCGCTCGCTTGCCGCTTGCGAGGGCGCGGTGCTTGTCGTCGACGCCTCGCAGGGCATAGAGGCGCAGACGCTCGCAAATGTATATCTCGCGCTTGAAAACGACCTTGAGATACTTCCAGTCATCAATAAGATCGATCTGCCTTCCGCCCGCCCTGAAGAGGCAAAAAAGGAGATAGAGGAGGTCATAGGCCTCGACGCCTCATACGCGCCTCTCGTGTCCGCCAAGGAGGGCATAAACATAAAGGAGATACTTGAGGATATCGTAAAGTATTTCCCCGCGCCCGACGGCGACCAGGACGCTCCCTTAAAGGCGCTCATCTTCGACAGCTATTACGATAACTATAAGGGCGTAATTCTGTTCGTCCGATTAAAGGACGGCAGAGTGAACGTCGGCGACA
>DVHB01000084.1 GCA_018712405.1 Candidatus Coproplasma stercoripullorum | reverse complement strand
CGGCGCGGCGGCGCGGAATATTTAATTAAAGGCATAATTTGTTACAATATTATTGCAAATATATATTGCAAACGGATATTGTTTGTGCTATAATTTTTGCGCGCAGCGGCATCTCGTCCGGATGAGCCGGGCCGTTCAGGCTGTCGGCGTCCGTATGCGGCGTGCCGCTGAAACATACTAAACAAAAAGGTGGTTTATATGAAGAGTCAGAGCGTAGTAACCGATTTAAGGCGCAAAGTTTTTGCCGAAGTCGCAAGGGTGGCCTATAAGTCAGAGTCGGTCGCCGGCGATATCGAGGCGATACCCTATATCATCACGCCCGACGAAGAACCCAGGTACAGAGAGAATATTTATCGTGAACGCCAGATAGCGGCCGAGCGCGTGCGCCTTGCAATGGGCCTCTCGCTCCGTCCCGCAAACAAGCCCGTGCATATCACCGAGGGTCTCGACGCCAGCAACATTGCCGACAAGTATTACGAACCTCCCCTCATGCAGGTGATTCCGTCTGCATGCGACAAGTGCCCCGACAACGAGTATGTCGTGAGCGACCAGTGCCGCAACTGCGTATCTCACGCATGTATAAAGGCCTGCCCCAAGGGCGCGGTGTCTATCGTAAAGGGCCATGCCTTTATTGATCAGTCAAAGTGCATAAAGTGCGGCAGGTGCAAGGCGGCCTGCCCTTACGACGCGATCGCACACCATGTGCGCCCCTGCGCAAATGCCTGCGGCATTAAGTGCATCTCCTCCGACGAGTTCGGCAGGGCCAAGATAGATAATGACAAGTGCGTGGCGTGCGGCCAGTGCATGGCGGCCTGCCCCTTCGGCGCCATCGCCGATAAATCGCAGATATTCCAGCTCATTCAGGCCATAAAGAAGGGCGATAAGGTGGTCGCCGCCGTGGCCCCCGCAATAATCGGACAGTTCGGTCCCAAGGTCACCCCGGGTAAGACAAAGACGGCGCTTTTAAAGCTCGGGTTCAAAGATATCTATGAAGTCGCTTACGGCGCCGACATGGGTTGCATAACCGAGGCGCACCACTATGTGAAGTCGATAGCGACGGGCGAGCAGCCCTTCCTTTTCACGAGCTGCTGCCCCGCCTGGGTAGAGCTTACGCGCAGGCAGTTCCCCGACCTCGCTCCCGAGATCTCGCAGGAGCTTACGCCCATGGTAGCAACTGCCCGTCATATAAAGGAACATGACCCCGAAGCGCGCGTAGTGTTCATAGGCCCGTGCGCCGCCAAAAAGCTCGAGGCTTCGCGCACGTATATAAGGAGCTATGTCGACTTTGTTATAACTTTTGAAGAGCTTGTGGGTATGTTCGACGCGCTCGATATCAATCTCGAGGAGCTTGAAGAGAGTCCTATCGAATTCACCGCAACGGGTGCGGGGCGCGGCTATGCGGTAGCGGGAGGCGTTGCCAGCGCTATCGAAAAGTGCATAAACGAATACTATCCCGGCACCGAGGTGAAGATACAGCACGCCGAGGGCCTTGCCGAGTGCAAGAAGATGCTTACGCTTTGCAAGGCGGGCAAACTCAACGGCTATATGATAGAGGGCATGGGATGCCCCGGCGGCTGCGTTGCGGGCGTCGGCACCATTATTCCCGTGGAGCGCGCCAAAGTCACTGTCGAGCAGATGGTCAAGGCGAGCGACCGCGCCGTGCCCGACAAGGAGCTGGAGGAGGAGGGCGCGAGGCTTACTCGCATGTCCCCTCCCAAGCAGCCTGATTAATTGTGGGCCGCTCGGCTTCATATAAACTTCGCAATACTGCGTTGAACTTGCGGTTTGCCTTGGTCACTTACATCTTTGTGAGCTTCCTGCGGTCAAATCCGCGTTCGCCTTGTCTTGCTCGTTTCTCTGAACCCGTAATGGACAGGTAAGGAGTATGGATGTGGCGGTGCTCGCAACTATGAAGTTATTATTGACGGGAAATAAGGTAAAAATTGATAACTGCCGCGAAAGGCACAGCCTTTCGCGGCGTTTATTTAATGTCAATGTGGTTTAGAATTAAAATATAAAATAAAAAATCAGGAATTTGTAAAGATGCTCTACGATTCAATAATCATAGGCACGGGGCCCGCGGGCGTCTCTGCGGCGCTCAACCTCAAAATTTTGGGCAAAAACTTTCTTTGGTTCGGCAGCGGCGCAACCTCAAAAAAGGTGGAGGCGGCAGAACTCGTCCGCAACTACCCGGGCCTTCCCGATATCTCTGGCGCCGGGCTTGCCGAAGCCTTTAAAACGCACGCGCAGAAAATGGGCATTGCTCCCGAACACAAGGTCGTCACCGCCATATATGACCTCTCCGGCCGCTATGCCGTGCAGGCGGGCGACGAGATGTTTGAGAGCAGAACTATAATTTTATGCACGGGCGTGGTGACGGCAAAACCCATTGCGGGGGAGGAAAATTATCTCGGCCGCGGAGTGAGCTACTGCGCCACCTGCGACGGTTTTTTATACAAGGGCAAAACTATCGCCGTGCTGCTGTTTGATAAGTCGTTTGAGCACGAGGCCGAATATCTGGCAACGATCGCGCAAAAGGTGTACCTCATGCCCATGTATAAAAACTGCGAGGTAAAGGCCGAAAATGTTGAGATAGTCATGAAGATGCCCAAAGAGATCGCGGGCGGCATGAAGGCCGGGCGGCTGGTCTTTTCTGACGGCGAATTGTGCGCGGACGGCATATTCATCCTGCGCTCGTCGATATCCCCTGCAACGCTTCTCCGCGGACTGCAAACGGACGGCGGGCATATAGTCGTGGACAGGCAGTGCCGCACAAACCTTGCCGGCGTGTTCGCCGCGGGCGACTGCACGGGCAGACCCTATCAGTATGTGAAGGCCGCTGGCGAGGGCAACGTCGCCGCCCACGCCGCCGTTGATTACCTTGCCGAAAACGGCGGGAAAGGTTAATTTTGCATGTTAAAGACGATCTTAATATGAAATGAAGCCGTCTGCGCGACTTTTTTTGTCGGGCAGACGGCTGTTTGTCGGTCTGTTTTAAAGTTGCAAAATCGTTGTCTACGCGGTCAAAGCCGCAACTATCGCTTCGCCTATGCCCCAGCAGATGAGGAAGGTGACGGCTGCTCCGGCCAGAGCGATGAGTATTTTCAGCCAGATTTTGTTGGTACTCTTTATCGCAATGAAGGTAATAAAGGCCAGTACGGCGCTTAAGCCGCCTCCTATGGCGCCGCCGACGACGGGAAGGATGCTGCACAAAGATACGCTGTTTCCCCATACAAGTATCAGGATAAATCCTGGCAATGCAAGCACTATATCATACCATTTCAGCGGCGGCGTCAGTTGTATGGTTCTTTCTCCGACAATCATTTTAACGCCGGTCATGCTGTTCCCTTTTAATGTAACCGATACAAATTTTTCTCCGTCGTTGAACGAAAAAGTATTTTTTGAGAGTTTTTCCGGCTTTATATTGCCTATAGTCAATTGCTTTTTCCCCGTCCAGAAGCTCTCCTCCAATACAATTTCGCCGTACTGCTCATCATGAACTATGCTTTTCATTATTTTTCTCTCCTTATTTTTTACAAGCAAATATGTCGTATTTCTATTATAGCGCAGTTTATGTATCGTGTCAATAGCGATTTGTAACCGGCCTGACGAAATTGAGGTATGATGAAAATACGGCTATATTAAAAATTATACATTTTTTGTCGGAATTATGATCAATATTCAGAACTGAAAGCCGCCCGTTTTGCAAATGCTTGCAAAACGGGCGGCTTAGTGTTACAATAATATCAGTATAAAACTGTAGCCGCTCTGCGGCGTATTCAATTGGCGGCGCGCATACGTCCGTATGCGGACGCACCGAAGAATATAGGAAAACAAAAATGAAGTTTACAGAAGTCACCGTTCACACCACAAGCGAGGGCAGCGAGCTCGTTGCCGATATTCTATGGCGCTATTCAAATTACGGCGTGGCCATCTCCGACGTGAAGGACGTCATCGCCCTGCAGAGGGATAAGGTCATGTATTGGGACTATATGGACGAGGATCTCACGCGCGACACGGGCGAGGCGCTCGTAAAGGCCTTTGTCACCGTCGAGGATACGCCCGTATATATGCCGCAGATACGCGCCGATATCGAGGAAATGAAAGAAAATTGCGCAGGCTGCATGCCGCTCGGCTCGCTCGAGATAACCACGCGCACGGTAGAGGGCGACGACTGGATAGAGATATGGCGCAAACACTTCCGCCCCATTCACATCGGCAGCCGCGTGGTCGTCGTGCCCGAGTGGATAAAGTATGAAAAACAGCCTCAGGAGGTGACCGTCCGGCTGGACAGCAATATGGCGTTCGGCACGGGTGAGCACGAGACTACCGCCATGTGTCTGGAGCTCTTGCAGGAGTATCTCACGCCCGAGAGCGTCTGCCTCGACGTGGGCTGCGGAAGCGGTATTTTGGGTATATCTGCCGTCCTTTTGGGTGCAAAGAGCGCATACCTGACTGATATCGACCCCGTTGCGACGGACAGCGCCGAGCACAACTGCAAGCTCAACGGCGTGGCCGACAGGTGTACCGTAAAGCGCACCGACCTTGTCGGCGATAGTGAGATCGCGGCCGATATCGCGCTCGCGAACATTACTGCGGAAGTTTTGTGCCGCCTTGCGCCCACCCTGCCCGCGCACGTAAAGTCGGGCGGCACGCTGATACTTTCAGGTATCATAAAGGAAAAGCTTGAAGGCGTTTTGCAGGCTTTTGCCGCCGTCGGTTTTAATCATATTAAAACTATAAATAAAGGCGAGTGGTACGCGGTAGCGTTCACGAAAAAGCTTTGCTGGTGACGCAAATCTTTTTCCGTGATTTTAAGGGGCCAGCCCCTCTTGTTGCGATATTTAGGGGCTCTCTTATTATATAATCGCAACAATTCACCCCGGTGAGCTCGCTTGCGCGACAAATTGAGTCGCGCTAACGGCGGGAAACCCGCCTTGCGCACGATTAGCTTTGAAGAAAATTAATATATAAAGAATCAAATCTTTCACGAAAAAGGCATAATTAATTTAAGCAAAAAGTGCAATAGTTGCCGCATATATGCGGGGCAATTTAAGTTTACAGGATAAAAAATGTCGGCACCGAAGCGATTTCTGACCGAAAATTTAATAGATTATCCCGCGGTGAGCGAGGTCAAACTCGAGGGCGAGCAGTTCAACCATGCAAAGAATGTGCTGCGCCTTGGCGCGGGCGCTGAAATAACGCTTTTAGACGGCAGCGGCAGAGAGTATTCGGCAATTATTGCCGCCTGCGGCAAGCGCGACATGACGGCGCATATAACGGGCTTTAATGTCGGCGACAAGGAGCCGAAGGAGCGGGTGCGGCTTTTGTGCGGCGCTTTAAAGGGCGACAAGACCGAACTTATCGTTCAGAAGGCCACGGAGCTTGGCGTGTCGTCGATAGGAGTGTTCGGCTCGAAGTACTGCGCCGCCTATTTAACGCCCGCAAAGCTCGAGCGGCTGAACAAGGTCGCGCGCGAGGCTACAAAGCAGTGCATGCGCTCGGTTGCGCCGAAAGTCGAGTTTTTCGAGAAGTTCGAGGACGCTTTAGCCTCGGCCGAGGGCTATAAAAATAAACTGTTTGCTTGCGAATTTGAGCATAATTCGACCGCAGATATGCGCGAATTAACGGGCTCTACGGCGCTCGTCGTTGGCAGTGAGGGCGGCTTTGCCGAGGAGGAGTACGCGCTCGCGCGCGAGAAATACGGCTTTTCGGGCATAACGCTCGGCAAGCGCATACTGCGCGCCGAAACGGCGGCTGTTTCGCTGTGCGCGATAGTCTTGTTCCAGCTGGGAGAACTGCAATGAAGGCGTGCGTGTTTACCCTCGGCTGTAAGGTGAACGAGGTAGAGTCTGCTTCCGTCGCCGCCGCGCTCAAAAGCTGGGGCGTGGAGGTGGAAGAGCGCCTTTGCCCTGCGGATATATACGTTTTAAACACCTGCGCCGTCACGCGTGAGGCCGAAAAAAAGAGCCGCCAGCTCATCGCCCGCGCGCGCAAATTCAACGCGCAGGGCAAGATATTTGTGGTCGGCTGCGCCTCGCAGAAGAACGGCGCCGCCTTTGAAGAGAAGGGCGTGTTCTATGTGGGCGGCGCGCGCAGAAAAAATGAGCTCATCTCCGCCCTTGCAACAGAGTTGGGGCGGGAATATGCCGCAACTAACAACGAACAGGGCTATGAAATTCTGCCCGAACCCGTACAGATGCGCACGCGCGCGTTTATAAAGATAGAGGACGGCTGCAACAATTTCTGCAGCTATTGCGTGATACCGTATATGCGCGGCAGGGTGCGCAGCCGCGCCGCAGAGGAGATCCTGTGCGAGGTGAATAATACCGCTTGCCCCGAAGTCGTGCTCACGGGCATAAATATCTCTGCCTACAACTATGGCGGAACTGACCTTGCGGGGCTGATAACCGCGCTTGCGGGCGCAGATAAGCGCATACGCCTCGGCTCCATCGAGTGCGGCGTGATAGATGAACGCTTTCTTGAGGCGTGCAGGATTTTAAAAGACTTTGCGCCGCAGTTCCACCTGTCGCTCCAGAGCGGCAGCGACGGGGTGCTCAGGGCCATGAATCGCCGCTACACGCGCGCGCAGTACCTTGAAAAGTGCGCGCTGATATATAAATACTTCCCCGAAGCGGCCATAACTACCGACATAATCGCGGGCTTTCCCGCAGAGACGGAGAAAGACTTTGAAGATAGCCTCTCCATAATCGAGGAGGCAGGCCTTGCCCGCGTGCATGCCTTTGCCTTCTCCCCGCGCGAGGGCACGGTGGCCTTTAAAATGAAGGATACCCCGCACGCGGTAAAGGAGGAGCGCCTGCACAGGCTGCTTGCCGCCGCAAGACGAGCGGAGGAGAGCTATGTTACAAAGTTTATCGGAAGCACGCAGAGCGTGATATTCGAGGATATGGAGGGGGAGTACACCGTCGGCTACACTCCTAACTACATAAAGGTGTGGCTGCGCGGCGACCATTCGGGCGAAATTTTAAGCGTGGTCCTGACCGGACCGCGCGAGGGCGGCGCGCTTGCGGCCCTTGCTTAAAATTCAGCAAAAAAATTAAATTGGTGCGGGGATATGCCGCAACTAATGCATTTTTCCGTGCAAATAGAGGAGATAACTATGCTTAAAGACGACTGCATTTTTTGTAAGATAATAAGGGGTGAGATCCCCTCGGCAAAGGTGTATGAGGATGACAGGATGCTTGTGTTCAAGGATATCGAACCCAAGGCAAAGGTGCACCTTTTAGCCGTGCCCAAGGAGCACTTCAAACTGCTCTCCGAGATGGACGAGGAGCGCGCAGAACTTGTGAAGTACATGCTCACCAAGATACCGCAAATCGCCGCGCAAAACGGCTGTGAAAAGGGCTACCGCCTTGTTATCAACCAGGGCGAGGACGCAGGTCAATCGGTATTCCACCTGCACATTCACATTCTCGGCGGTGAGACTTTGCCCTGGGAGTAAAAAAGTGTTTCGCCCAAAAGCTTTCTTTTGGGCGAGGATATGATATGGTCGTAAAAATGCTTAACGGCTGAACTAAATTCAGCCTTGCATTTTTCGGCTATCGCGATACGCGATATTCTGTATGCAAGCGGCTAAAATAAATTCGACCTGCGGCACTAGTGATGATTTGCGCGGGGCGCAAAGTTAAGGCGCGTTGCGCCTTGAAGGGGGAAAAGATGTTACATTGCATTGAAAACGAATTTTTGAAACTTACCGTGAACGACGAGGGCGGCTCCATGCACTCCCTTGTGTACAAACCCGCAGACGAAGAGAGGCTGTGGCAGGGCGGCGAGGCGTGGTCCAGCCGCGACATAGTCATCTTTCCTATCGTCGGCCACGCCGCGCCCTTTGAGGTGTGCGGCAAGACCTATGAACTGAAGTCGCACGGCCTGGCGCGCTATACCCGCCTTGCCGCCGAAAGGGAGAGGGGCGACAAAATAACGCTCTCATTCTCATCCGACAGTCATACATTGGAGCGCTACCCGTTCGAATTCGACTTTGCCATAAGCTACGAACTCGATAAAAACACGCTCAAAGTTACATACCGTGTGCGCTCAAAGGGCGGGGTCATGCCCTTCTATGTGGGCGGCCACCCCGGCATGTATGCGCCCGGCGGCGGCGCCGTTATAGAATTTGAAAACGAGGAGCACCCCGTGATATACCCGCTCGAAGGGGGCGCGGCGGCGCTGCCTCACCTTAAAAGGTTCGTGGCAGACAAGGCGTTTTTTAAAGAGTGCAAAACCTTCCAGCTCGGCGGGCTTTCGGGCGGCGCCATATATGCGCGCACGCAGGACGGCTATACCTATACATACAGGTCAGATTGCCCCGTGGTTGCCTTCTGGTCGAACGAGAACGGCGGCGACTATGTGTGCGTGGAGCCGTGGTGGGGCATAAACGATAACCCCGCGTTCCCGCGCGAATTTTCATTAAAGCCCTACGTCAATTTTGAACGGGGCGGGGGCAGTACGTTCAGCTATACGCTGGCTATAAACAAAGATTAGAATTATTGACAAAAAACAAAGGGCGGCGGGCGCACCTTAAACGGTGC
>DVHB01000083.1 GCA_018712405.1 Candidatus Coproplasma stercoripullorum | reverse complement strand
TACTTCCGCGCCGCTCCCTTTATTAAATCTTGCGGGCAAATATTGCATTTGCCTTATTCTGTTATTATTCCACGGCCTTGTTTTTGGCGCTGAAGGCAAACTCGCCCTCGCCGCCCAGATCGACGGTGACGCACTCGCCGGGGCGGACGTGACCCGCGAGGATCTCGTCGGAGAGCTTATCCTCTATGCGCTTTTGCACGACCCTCTTCATCGGCCTTGCGCCGTATTCCTCGGAATACCCCTCCTCCAAAAGTTTATCCATGGCGGCGGGAGTTATTCTGAGCGAAATATTTTTTACTTTGAGTTTGTTTGCAAGGCCCTCGATTATCTTTTCGCAGATCTTGCCCTGCTCTTCCTTGGTGAGTTTGCGGAAGATTATTATGTCGTCCAACCTGTTTAAAAATTCGGGCTTGAACTGCTCGCGCAGCGCGTCCATGATATTTTCGCGCATGTCGACGTAGCCGTCGTCCTCCTCCGAGCGGAAGCCGAAGTTGGACATCTTTTTGATCTGGCTGGCACCGACGTTGGACGTCATGATTATTATGGTATTTTTGAAGTTTATCACCCTACCCTTGCTGTCGGTAAGCCTGCCGTCGTCGAGGATCTGCAGGAGGATATTGAACACGTCGGGGTGAGCCTTTTCGATCTCGTCGAAGAGCACGACGGAGTAGGGCTTGCGCCTTATCTTTTCGGTGAGCTGGCCGCCGTTGTTGTCGTCGTACCCGACATATCCCGGAGGCGCGCCGATGAGCTTGGAGACGGTGTGCTTTTCCATAAACTCCGACATATCCAGCCTTACCATCAGCTTTTCGTCGCCGAACATGCACTCTGCGAGCGCCTTGGCAAGGTCGGTCTTGCCCACGCCCGTGGGGCCGACAAATATGAAGGAGCCTATCGGCTTGTTGGGCTCATTTAGGCCCGCCCTTGCCCTGCGGATGGCGCGGGCGACGGCGGAGACGGCCTCGTCCTGGCCGATTATGCGTTTGTGCAGGTTCTCCTCTAAATGCAGCAGTTTTTCGCTCTCCTGCTCGGTGAGCTTGGTGACGGGCACGCCCGTCCAACCGCTGACGATATCGGCAATCTCCTCCGAGCCTATGCTTGCAGCGTTGGTATTGGCGCCGCCCTTCCAGTCTTTCTTTGCGGCGTTTATCTCCTGCTGGACGGCGTTTATCTCCTCTACCAGCTTCTGCGCCTGCGAATAATTTTCATCCTTTGCGGCCTTTGTCTTTTCCTGCGTGAGCCTCTTTAACTTATCCTCCAGCTCCTTTACGGCGGCGGGGGTGTTGTAACTGTTGAGGCGGGCGCGGGATGCGGCCTCGTCGATAAGGTCGATAGCCTTATCGGGCAGATACCTGTCGGTTATATACCTGTCAGAGAGCGTTGCGGCGGCAATTATCGCCTCATCGGTTATGACTACCTTGTGGTGGGCCTCATACTTGTCGCGCAGACCGCGAAGTATCTCAACCGTGTCTTCAACAGAAGGTTCGTCCACCTGAACCGGGGTGAAGCGGCGTTCCAAAGCCGCGTCCTTTTCAATATACTTGCGGTACTCCTCGAGCGTAGTCGCACCTATCGTCTGAAGTTCGCCGCGGGCAAGCATGGGCTTTAAGATATTGGCCGCATCCATGTTGCCGTCGCTGGTGGAACCTGCCCCCACAAGCTGATGGATTTCATCTATGAACAAGATCACGTTGCCGTTGGTCTTTATCTCGTTTATGGCGTTTTTGAGCCTCTCCTCGAAGTCGCCGCGGTATTTGGAGCCGGCTACCATGCTTGCAAGGTCGAGGGAGAACACTATTTTATTCTTCAAAAGGTCGGGCACCTGGTTGTTTACTATCGCCTGGGCGAGGCCCTCCACCACCGCAGATTTGCCGACGCCCGGCTCGCCTATGAGCACGGGATTATTTTTGGTGCGGCGCGAGAGTACCTGAATTATCTTGTCTATCTCCTTTTTGCGGCCGATGACGGGATCGATCTTGCCCTCGCGCGCCTTCTGCGTGAGGTTTGTACCGTATTTTTCTATCTCGCCTCCCAAAGCATCGCTCTTGCCCTGGCCGCGCTGTGAGGCGCGGGGCTTCTCTGCATTGTTTATCACCCTGAAAAAGGTGGTAAAAGAGCCTATGCCGTCGTCTGTGCTCTCCTCGTCGCCGAGGCCCTCCTGCAGGACAACTTCGAGCTTGGCCGCAAGGCGGGTAACGTTTATGCCGAGGGCTTCAAAAATTTTCACCGCGAGGCAGGAAGGTTCGCTCATTACGGCGTAGAGCATATGCTCGGTGCCGGCGAGCGCCTCTTCGCCGCCCATGCGCACGGCTATCTCTATCGACTGCATGAGCATATGCTTCGTGCGGGGGGTGAAGCCCTTTATGTTGGAGTTGTGGTCTATCGAGTGTGCGAAATACGCGCGGAACGCGGGTTCCTCCACTCCGCACATATTCATAACCTTGCACGCCGTACATTCGGGCGTGTTGAGCATGGCGAACACTATGTGCTCGCTGCCTATATAACTGCTGCCGTATAATGCGGCGGCACTTTCGGCCTTATCTATCACTTCAAGAAGATTGGATGTGAATTTGCCGTAGTCTTCCATATTTTTTCCTCCTTTTATGCGCGCCGCACGGCGGGCGCATATATCGCAACCAGCGCGCCGAGCGCGCAAAATTATTTTACATCATGCAGACGCGGCCAGCGCGCCAGTTAAACGCCTATTTAACGCCGGCAAGCTTTTTTATGCGCGACGACACGTATTCGGCGCGGTAAACGTCGCGCTCGCCCGCCGAAAGCGTTCTTCCCGCCGCGCGGTTTATGTTATAGGGCTGCATGGCAACTATCAGATCGTCGACGGCAGACACGTCGGAGATTGGAATATAACCAAGACAGGCGCCCAGCTTCACGTCGGAAGCAAGCGACGCAAGTTCGCCCGAGGAGAGCACGACGCAGTTCGTTATTACGCCGTATGCGCGCATGCACTTATCCTTTACGGCAAGGCGTGACTGTCCGCGCTTGAGCCTGTCCCTCTCCGCATTTTCAAGTGAGCGCACTTTGCGCGCTACCTCATCCACCTGAGAGAGTATCTCCTCTTCGGAGACGCCTAAAGTCACCTCGTTGCTGACCTGGTACATATAGCCCTCAGCCTCGCTGCCCTCGCCGTACATTCCGCGCACGGTGAGGCCCAGGCGTGAGATGGAGCGCACCACCTCGCGCATGCTGCCGTTAATTGTAAGGGCAGGCAGAAAAAGCATCACCGAGGCGCGCAGACCCGTACCCAGATTTGTGGGGCAGGCCGTCAGATATCCGAGTTGCTCATCGTAGGCAAACTTTATCGATCGGCCTATTTTACTGTCTATCTCAGATATCTTATCGTACGCCCTGCCGAGCTGAAGGCCTTTTATTATGCACTGCTCGCGCAAGTGGTCCTCCTCGTTTATCATTACAGACACGCTGTGATCCTCGTTGATGAGCGCCGCGCCGTAGCGCTTTCGCTCTATGAGGGCGGGACTTATGAGGTGATTCTCCTTTAAAAAGTTGGCCTCCCAATCGGATATGCCGTCCATGTAATAGAGTTTGAAGTCGTCAAGACGGTTGAGGCCGGAAGAAACCAACCTGATTATCTCTTTGGCCTGTTTTTCGTCCTTTAAATGCGAGGGGAAAGGATAGCCCTCTAAATTGCGCGCGAGGCGTATGCGGGTGGATACCAAAGTTCCGTCGTTTATCTGGCTCATTGTCACGCCTCCCCGCTTTCAGTCATGCGCTTGCGCACTTCGGAAATTTTAAGATTTATGCGCTGAGCATCGGCATACCGTCTTTCGCGCACGGCGAGTTCAAGCTCCTCCTGCAGGCGGGAAAGTTTGCGCGTGAGGTCCTGTTCGCGGGCGTCCTGGCCGACCTTGCCCACATGCACCACCCTGCCCTGTATGCGTTCGATATAGGGCATGAGCTCCTCTTTGAACACGTCGTAACACGAGGCACAGCCTAAAAGCCCTGTGCGCTCGAAATCCGAATAGACCGTACCGCAGACAGGACAGATACGGGCGTGCCTTTTTGCAGGCTGGCCGAATAGCCCCGCGAGGATATCGTTGTTGACGGCCGAACTGAACGAGCCGAACATCTCGGTATAGCACTCGCGGCAGAGATTGTAGCCGATCTTTTTGCCGTTTATCTCTTCGACGCAGCTTACCGTTGCCTGATTCTTTTTACAGCGCTGGCAGAGCATATCAGTTTACAACCTCCTTTAAACGCGTGCGACATTATAATACAATATAATTATAATACATAATTGCGATATGTAAACACAAAGTTTTTTGCGGCGGGCGATTTTTTTGTAGTTTTTGCCGACGCTTTGCATGTATTTTTTAATTATAACACAACTAAAGCTCAATTTACGCCGTTGCAGGCGCAATGTAACATACTTTTACCCCTTTTGTAAAACGCGTGCGCTTTGATTTGGGCGTGTGCAGGTTTATAATGAAATAAAAAAAGGGACAAAACTATGAAAAACGACATGGACGAGAGGACGGAGGCCCCGCCCGAAGAGAACAAAAAACGCAGACTTGGCGGCAAGGCAATAGCAATTATCGTATGCGCGGCGCTCGCCGCATTTTTCGGCGTTATATCAATATTTACCAGAAGCGCAGACACGCTCATGCTTGCGCTGATACTGCTTGTGCCGACAATTATTCTGCTGTTTTTTATTGCGCGCGAAAAAATGAAAAAACGTATGCGTCTGCGCAGTTTTTGGCCATACTGGGGTATCATTGCCGAGGCAATGTGCGTGCCGCTGTTTTTGCTGGGCATCGAAATTTATTTTTCACCGTTATTTAGCTTCATAATGTTATTGACTTCGATCTTCTGCCCGGTATTCGGCATTGTCGCCGGAAGTGTAGCGCTTACGCAGGAAAGAAAGAACTGCAGCACGGGCGGGTTTGTTGTGGCGATAATCGACGTAGCTCTCCCTCCGCTTACCGTGATCGTAATAATTCTGCTGTTCAGTCTTGACGTGATAGTCATCACGTTTATGTGAGGTGCAGAGATGAGCGTTAAATTGAAGCATGCCCTTATATTATGCGCGCGAATTTTGGGCACCGCGGCGGCGTTTGCCGTTGCCGCCGTGGTTTTGAACGAATTTGACTACTTTACGCAATGGTTGCAGGTTGACAACATCATCGGCGCGCTGCCCATAGCCTTTGCCATACTGTTTGCGGGCGGCTGCACGGCGCTGATATGGATGAAATACAGCAAAAGAAGCGCGCCTTTTGCCATAGTTTTAGCCGTGTTTGTTGCGCTGACAGCCATATTATACCCCAACGCCCTGCGCGGAAACTGGTGGATAGACTACGGATACAGCACCGAGGGCGACAGCCCCGACATAAGCGTGTACGAGCCGTTCAAGGAAGGTACGCTGGCGGCGAGTTTAAACGAGGAGGCCACCCTGCATTTGGAGGGCGACCTGCCCGTGCTCGACGGGGCGATCGCGCTGTACCCCGTGTATGCGGCGTTTGCGCAGGCCGTGTATGAGGAGAGCGACTATTCGCCCGACGTGGTGCGCTGCAACAACACGAAAGTTGCGTATGAGGACATAATCTCGGGCGAGGCCGACATAGTGTTCTGCGCTGCGCCCTCGGCAAGCCAGCGCGCGGCAGCAGAAGAGGCTGGCGTGGAGCTGAATTTAACGCCCATTGCAAAGGAGGCGTTTGTGTTCATAGTGGGCGCAAGCAACCCGATAGAAAACCTTACTTCGCAGCAGATATACAACATATACACGGGCAAGACGGCCATGTGGCGCACGCTAGGCTGGGAAGAAGGCGGGCAGATAATAGCCTTCCGCCGCCCTGAAGTTTCGGGCAGCGAGGCGGGGCTGAACAACATAGTAATGAAGGACTTACCCGTGCTCGCGCCGCAGCCGCTGCCCGACTGGGCTATAGACGGCAGCAACAGCCTTATGCAGCAGGTTTCGGTATGGCACGACGGCGTGCAGCCCGCGCTTGGGTATTCCTACCGCTACTTTGCGCAGACCATGTACCCCAACCAGGACACAAAACTGCTATCCATAGACGGATATGCACCCACCGACGAAAATATACGAAGCGGCGGCTACCCGTTTATCGCGGAGGTCTACGCCGTGACGAACGGTGAGCCCGAAGGCGTGATCGCAGAATTTATAGACTGGATACTCTCCCCGCAGGGGCAGTACCTGATAGAGCAGACGGGCTATGCGCCAATTAATTAAATTTAAAAAAACATGCTGAGCGGTGCGCGCCTGTAAACTAAAGGCGCGCACCGCACTTTTTAAAAATTTTTTACACAATGTGCACATTTTATCGCTCTTAAAATATTGATTATCGCGTTTTTTTGTGGTATAATCGCTTACGGAAAACAAGCGGCGGAAATTTCGTAAGGTTTTGGCGCCGCGGCGAATTTTTAAACGGAGGAACACAAAATGCAATATTCAAAAGACGTTGAAAATATGATTTGTGTTGCCAAGGGCGTTTCGGGCAGATTCGAACACGGCCCCGCCCCCATTCCCGAAGAAGGGCAGTGGATCCAGGCAAAGGAAATCAAGGATATCAAAGGTCTTACCCACGGCGTGGGCTGGTGCGCTCCCCAGCAGGGCGCCTGCAAACTTACGCTCAACGTTAAAGACGGCGTTATTCAGGAGGCGCTCGTTGAAACCATCGGCTGCTCGGGCATGACCCATTCCGCCGCCATGGCCGCAGAAATACTTCCCGGCAAGACCATACTTGAAGCGCTGAACACCGACCTCGTTTGCGACGCGATAAACACCGCCATGCGCGAACTGTTCCTGCAGATAGTTTACGGCAGGACGCAGTCTGCCTTCTCCGATGACGGCCTCGTTATAGGCGCGGGCCTTGAGGACCTGGGCAAGGGGCTCCGCTCGCAGGTGGGCACCATGTACGGCACCAAGCTCAAGGGCGTCAGATACCTTGAGATGGCAGAGGGCTACGTGCTTTCGATAGCGCTCGATAAGAACAACGAAGTTTGCGGCTACAAGTTCGTTTCGCTCGGCAAGATGACCGACTTTATAAAGAAGGGTCTTACCCCCAACGAAGCATATGAGAAATCTATCGGCACCTACGGCAGATACACCAAGGAGCAGGGCGCCGTTAAGCATATCGACCCCAGAACGGACAAGGAGGTTGACTAACAATGGCACTTTTTGAAGGATATGAGAGAAGGGAAGCAAAGATCCTTGCCACTTTGAAAGAGTACGGCATAAACAGCATAGAGGAATGCAAAGACATCTGCCTTTCCAAGGGCGTCGACTGCGACAAGATCGTGCGCGGCACCCAGCCCATCTGCTTTGAAAACGCCGTTTGGGCGTACACCGTGGGCGCTGCGATAGCAATCAAGAAGGGCTGCGTAAAGGCGGCCGACGCGGCGGCAGCCATAGGCATAGGCCTTCAGAGCTTCTGCATACCCGGCTCGGTTGCTGAGAACAGGAAAGTAGGTCTCGGCCACGGCAACCTCGGCGCGATGCTTCTGCACGAAGACACCGACTGCTTCTGCTTCCTTGCAGGTCACGAATCGTTCGCGGCAGCAGAGGGCGCGATAAAGATCGCGGAAAACGCAAATAAGGTGCGCGTAAAGCCCCTGCGCGTAATATTAAACGGCCTGGGCAAGGACGCCGCATATATTATCTCCAGGATAAACGGCTTCACCTATGTAAGGACGCAGTTTGACCCCTACACCGAAACCGTTAAGGTTACCGACAGCGTTGCCTTCTCCGAGGGCAGCCGCGCAAAGGTAAAGTGCTACGGCGCGGACTCCGTTCCCGAAGGCGTTGCCATAATGCAGCTTGAGAACGTTTCCGTATCTATTACGGGCAACAGCACCAACCCCACCCGCTTCCAGCACCCCGTTGCAGGCACCTACAAAAAATGGTGCATCGAAAACGGCAGAAAATACTTCTCCGTTGCCTCCGGCGGCGGCACGGGCAGGACGCTGCACCCCGACAACATGGCGGCAGGCCCCGCAAGCTACGGCATGACCGACACGATGGGCAGAATGCACT
>DVHB01000082.1 GCA_018712405.1 Candidatus Coproplasma stercoripullorum | reverse complement strand
CAACACCGCAAAACGCGGTATTATACCTCTCTGTTCTTTTTATCTTTACTCATCTTACAGGCATAGAAAGCATCGTATGCCTGCTTCGCCGCGAGGGCAATCAAAAACGCGCCGAACATCCTGCGCAAAATATCAGCAGGAGTATACGCCGCAAGGAAAGCCCCGCCGACCGAAAGCGCGACCGCAGGTATTATTATCCACGGCGCCCCGCGTGCCCTTACCAACCCGTTACCGGAGTGGATCTTCAGGCTGATCAGCGCCATTGGCAGAAATGCTAGAAGATTGGCCGCCTGCGCCGCATGCTGCCCGATGTTCAAAAAAATTGTGAGGGCCGGAATAAGAATGGTCCCGCCGCCCATGCCCATTCCCCCTAAAAGTCCCGCGCTGAAAGCGAGCAACATTATTACTATAAAACCCATGTAAAAAGCATAAACTCCCGTACCTTACAGATCAATCATCAGGTATGCCTATGCCTACGGCAATATCATCCTTATACCCGCGGCGAGCATCACCGCAACAAAAATGACTTTAACTGCCATAAGCGGCAATTTGTTCAAAAGCTGCGCCCCCAAAGCCCCGCCCGCCGTCATTCCGACGGCTGCGGGTATTATTATATATGGCAAAGCATAACCGGAAATTATATATGCTGCGGCTCCTGCCAGGCTTACCGGCGCTATTATGAGAATGGCCGTGGCATGCGCCGCCTTTTCCTCAAAATTCATCGCGCCGGAGAGGAGCGGAACAGCTATCATGCCGCCACCGCCGCCGAACAATCCGTTGGCGATACCCACCGCCGCACCCGACAATACTGCCTTCGCCGTATTTTTTAAACCTCCCATACTGCCTCCGCGCGCCCGTGCGGGCGCTCTTCCAAAAGAAAGTTTGCGCATTTTAAATAAATTTAACTGTTTTTTCATTTAAACCGTCGGAAAATTGCTTGCTTATAATCACCTTTTATATTAAAATATCATAGTACGGTTTTTTTAAAGTTTTTGCTTTACTATAAATAATTGCAGGTGTTATATGTACAAAAAGAGATATCACTTAAAATCCGGAATGAGGAAATTTTCCATTGCCCTGTTATCGGGCGTGATGGCGGTTTCGCTCGGCCTTGCCGCGGCGTGCACCGTCGAAAACGACGATGACGACAATGAAACGACCACCTCCCCGACGGACACTCAGACCATTTTAAACGGCAACTTTGAGTTTTTCAACGACAGCGACGATAAAACTCATATTATATATACGCCCAACAACTGGTCAGCTTCAACCTCCGGTCAGACAAACTATTCGATGAACGGAATCATCGACACGAGCGCGAGCGGCTGGGATACCATTTCGGCCGACGATCTTGCGGACAGGCTGGAGGACAACTATAACCTCGACCCCGACGACGAAAACTACGACGAGGAGTACGTCGATTACAACGGTATGCGCAAACGCGACATTCCCTATGCTAACCCGCATTCCGCGATAAACGACGACGAGGACGCCGACCTTACGCTTATAGACAATCCCCTCACCCACGACGTAATAACCGAAGGCTCGGACAATACCGCCACTTACGTCGATGAAAACGGCGAGACGGTTACTCTGTATGCCGACGAAAACGGCGACTACTTTACCGACGAGGAACTCACCGAACCTTACGAGAGCCACGTTCTTATGGTGCACAACTACAGGAACCTGAGCTACCGCTACGGCACCGCGCAGACGTACACCTCTTCGAGCACAATATCGCTCGAACCGAATACAGCGGCGGAGATCTCGGTCTGGGTAAAGACGAGCGACCTTATGTATAACCGCAACGGCGAAACGCCCGAAGAGGGGCTGGGCGCCTTCATCGCTGTAGAGCAGACTGTCGGATCAACTACGATCGATACGTTCTATATCGACGCGATAAATACTGCCGGCGTGACTGAAAACAACGGCTGGGTTCAGTATACCATCTTCGTACAGGGCTGCGACTTTGCCACGAGCTCAATAACCGTTGAGGTAGGATTAGGCAGAGCGGACGACGACGGCGACTATTCGAGGACGCTTGAAGGCTATGCTTTCTTCGACGACATCACCTGCACGCTCTATTCCGACATTTCCGAGAGTGAAAACTATCAGGCAGCTGTCGACGCCGGTTATCTTGTTAACTCCGATACCCACGACGAGAGCGATACCGTATGCACGATAACCGACAACGACGACGAGAAGGTATTCTCTTACGACAATTACAAAAACAGAGCAGATTTTGACGAGGGCTACGGCAGAAACTTCCTGATAGACCTCGCATGGAGGCAGGGCAGGACGGACAGCGCGCTGAACTCCTCAACCGTTTCTGCGGCGCTGACAAAAGATTCGGACAACTATGTGACATCCTCTTCCACCCCCTCGTTCATAAACGTGGGCACGGGCGATAACGGAAGCGTTCACATGAACTACGGACTGGACATCAACACGTCAAGCGACGTTATCGGTTCATTCACATTATCGGGACTTTCGCAGGCGCTCTCCGACAACAGCTCTATTGTAGGCAAATACGACACGCTGATCGAAGACGCGTTTGCAAACGCACAGTCTCTTCCCGGCGCCGATTCCGACAGTACGGCTCTCATGCTGCTGTCTGCGCGCGGCGCGGCTTACACCGCAGAAATTTCAGGCAGCGACGGCAGCTTTACTGTTGCCCCCGGCGGACATAAGATAGTTTCGATGTGGGTTAAGACCTCTGACATGAACGGTTACACCGCAGCAACTATCAAGATATACGATGCAAACAATGAAGATGTATCGGCAACGCTCACGGCAGACACGACAGGCATAACTTTTGACGTAGGCGACGAAGAGGATATTTACGACGGTTGGCTTCAGTGCTTCTTCTTTGTTGAGAATACTCTCGACGAGGAGATGACTTTCAAACTTGATTTCAGCTTCGGCAATACCACTATTTACGACACCACTTCGGCTGCATATAAGTCGGGCTGGGCTGCCATAACAAATATTCAGACTTTTGACGTGGAAGAGGACGTATTTGACCTCGCGTCCACCGGCAGTTACGCGGCAAGCTTCTCATTTACAGAGACTGACAACCGCGAAAACAGCTACATGGACGACGTTTACGGCGCTCTCAACAACAATATAGAGAACAATATTTCACGTCCCTCATCTTATAACGGCGCATACGGAGCCAGCGCGTCGGTCGTTTACAAAGAGGATATCGACGCAGACGGCTACGACGGCCGCAACAATAACGAAAACGCCGGACTTATAAACCAGGATCATTTCTATTCTTATATACAGAACGCGCAGGAAGATTCTTCGACCTACGTATGGCTCAACGAACTGCTTGAAAGCAAAGGTTTAAGCCTTTCGAGCATAACGGCCGCAGAGCGTGCCGCCGAAATCTGGAACGAAATATTCGGTACTGAAACGATCCAGCCCCTGCTCATCGTAAATACCGTAAAGACATTCGCAGACGCGGCCGCGATGAACTACGGCTTTATGGCAAGTTCCGCCACAACCGTATCGTCCGCAAGTTATCAGGCAGTGAGCGTGAGGGTCAAGGTCAGCGCAGGCGCCGCAGCGTATGTGTACCTCACCGAAAACGGCGACCGCACTTCTATCTCCTCCTGCACTCTTCCCAGATACAGCTTCTGGTATGACAACCGCGGCAACGTATTGGACAGCGAGCCCGACTATGATGATCAAAACTATGACGCAAGCGATCATGTAGTTTATTATATCCGCAACGACGGACTGTATGAGGACAGTGAAGGCAATCTGTTCGCCAACATGTATAACTACTCGCGCGAGTATTACGACGAAAGCGTCGAATACTATGCGGCCGGCTCAAGCGAACCTACGGCATTCGAAGACCTCGATCCTGATACCATATACTACACGAACGCGTCAGACGCCGTGAACGGTACGGGCAACCAGGCCCCCCACTATCTTGTGGCATCCGATTCGACGAGGGTGTTCAGATACGAAAACGGCGAATACCGCTATATAATCGTTGAGACTGACGACGAAGGAAACGCCACGCTCAGCTATTCTGAACCCGTTGAAAACTTTGTTATAGGAAGCGAAAACGGCGGCGTCGATCTCAGATATGACAACACCGACAATTCAAAACATCTGTATACGGCTGTCGATGCAAGATATGACGCAAACGGAAGGCTCTTTGGAGGAGCAACAGCCGAAACAGCCGACATATCCGAATTAGGCTATGACGCAGACGGCAACTACGTTGCAGACACATGGCAGACCGTAACCTTCTATATCCATACGGGCGACCAGTCAGTTTCGTACAGTCTGGAGCTTTGGAGCGGCGCGAGAGAGACGAGCGGCGTCACTGCGAACGGCGATACCTACACCGTTAATAACGACGGCAGCGTACCCGGAAGCTATGTGATGTTCGACCACAGCGACGTAACCGTAGACGAAAGCGGCTACAGCACTTTGACTTCGGCTTACTCTTCGCAGATAATAAGGCAGTACATCGAGCTGTTCAGAAGCGAAGGTTTGCTTGCAGAGGGTTCAATAGACAGTTCTGAAGAGAACATATCATACTATGAAGCCAAGTTCGACGAATTTGTGGCAAGCGGCGATCTTGAAGAAAGCCAGCGACCTGCAGGTTACAGCGCAATGTACTACACCTATTCGCTGTATGACGATCAGGGCTATGTTCCCTTCAATGCCGAAACTGCGGCAGACGGTGAGACCGGTTACGACTACACCGCCGACGATTATTCGGAGACTTTGGTTTACCTGGGAGTAAACGACTACGAACACAACGCTGTAAACGTGTTTGTCGACTACTCGGCGACCGACGTTACAGTTGATATCGGCACATCCGACGGCTCCGACGATACTGAAGACGACCATGATCATACAACGGGCGACACCAACGTATGGTTGCTTGTAGTTTCGATAATACTTGCCGTAGCACTTATCTTCACTCTCGTCTCGATATTCATAAGAGATCTGCTCAAGAAGAAAAAGCGCACAAAGAACTTCGGCAAGAACATTTATGCAGGTAAGCGCAAGCACTATATACGCAAGCTCGGCATCACAGAGTCGGCCGTTGAAGAGAACGAGGCAACTCCTGCTGAGAACACCGAAAGCAACTCACAGGCAGAAGTTCCCGCAGAGACAGCGGGAGATGCCGCAGAGGCAACTGAAGTGCCTGCAGAAGTTTCCGCGGAAGAAACGCCCGTCGAAGGCGATGGCGAGACGCCCGCAGAACAGAGCGGCGACAGCTCCGACGAGGAGAAAAACTAAAGATACCTTTTAAAAGGTGAAAGGCTCCCCTGCCAAACGGCAGGGGAGCCTGTTTTTATATTTTACAATTTTATAGAAAAAGCCGCAGGGTATATTAATTTTAAATATGCCCGCCAATAGTTAACCGTAAAGATTAAACCCACTTTGCATATAGCTTTGTCTCTTGGTAAACCACCTCCTCTTCACCTTCTTCATTTATTTCAGTGCGCTCTTCCGGCAGAACATCCGTTTCAAAATCCCACTCGTTTATACATTCCGACTCCTTATACCACCCTCCAAATGTATAACCTTTCCGTTCTGGCTCGGGCGGGATAAATTCGATTTTACCGCCATAGTCCCAATCATCTATCCAATAATAACCATAATTTTCCTCTATGTCATAATTGTAAAAGTATGACACATTTGCTCTGCCATTGTATTCTTGCGAGTGAGAAGAAAAACTCAAATACTCTTTACTTGAATAATATCTTGTTATCCATGATTCATCAAGTCCATTAACATCCTCATTCGTTATAATCAACGCTTTAGTAAAGTTCTGACTATTTCTAAATGAACCTGCTACTATATAAACAGATGTAGGAAAGTATACTTTTTCTAGCTTTTCACTACAAATATCTGCCGATCCTATACTGCTCCACATTTGCAAAAGGGGCCGTTCACCTATTGTAGATACCTTTACTCCGTCTACCTCTTCAGGTATCACCAAAAAGCGCTGTTGTTTGCCAAGTTCAGTCAGACCGGTTATGTATGCAGTTTCTCTGTCATCATAAAACTTTACTGTAAAGTACCCCCACTCTTCATTGCGGACACATCCCGAACATGCACTCAACATAAGCGTCGTTGCCATCAGAATAGTAGCCACTAATATCTTACATAATCTACGTTTCATATATTTTCCTCCCATCTTTGCACCTTTATTATATATCCAGAGCAAAGATTCGTCAATACCGAACAAAAATTACTGCGTTACAAAATGCGTGTCACCTCGCTCGCATGGAATGACAATAAAAAAATAAGCGCTTAAATTGCAGGCGGCGCGGGCAGTTTGCTCGCGCCGCCTAAGCGATCAATTACGGTAAAACATAAAGGCGGGGCGCCCAATCTGGCGCCCCGCCGTATACACATTACTTATTTATCCTTATTTTCTTTACTTATTTTCCATTATTCCATTTACTTATTTATCCTTAAGCCCTTTGGCAGGTGGTTTTTGGCGACGCCGCCGGAGACCTTTACCCAGCCGAGCGGATAGCCTTTATATGCCGCCGCACGCCAGCCGCTGCCATCACATGAAAAGGTCAGGCCCGAAAGATATGCGCGGGCGGTATCTTCGTCCAGGTCAACAAAGTCGGCCTCACCGCGCTTTAAACTCATGGCAAGCGCGTGGTCGGGCACGAATCTACCCGAAATAAAATCGCCCAGCTTTACGCCGGCGCGCAAAGTCTGCACTTTGACCGCTGGCGCGCCGAAGGGCAGAGAATAGAGCGAATCTCCCACGGCATATAAATTTTCAAAACGTACATTCAAAAATTCGCGCTCGAACGAGCGGTAGAGCTTTTCGCGCTCATTTAACTTTGCGGGCGGGACGGGGGAAAATTTGTTCTCCTCCCCCTCGCCTTTTTTTAAAAGCGCCGCAAAGTGCCCCTCGCCGCGCACCTTGTGCGGCCACAGCTTTTCAGTGCGGACGAGCGTATAGTTTTTATGCGCGGCCAAAAAACGTTCTATCTGCCTCTCGTCCTCGTCCTTTGAAAACGTGCAGGTGGAATACACGAGCGAACCTCCCGCCTTCAACAGCACATCTGCACTCTCAAGAATTTCGGCTTGGCGCAAAGCGCACATTGTAACATTCTCCGCGCTCCACTCGGAGATAGCCGCCTCCTCCTTTTTGAACATGCCCTCGCCCGAGCAGGGCGCATCGACTAAGACGGCATCAAAACAGGCATGGTAAGCCGCTGCCAGCTTTTGCGGAGAGGCCACCGTCACGATCGAATTTTTTACGCCCATGCGCTCGACATTCTGCGAAAGAATTTTTGCGCGCGAAAATACAATTTCGTTTAAAAACAGCACGCCCTCACCGCACATCTGCGCGGCGAGCTGGGTGCCCTTGCCGCCCGGGGCCGAACACAGGTCGAGCACGTTTTTGCCGCGGATATCTTTAAGAAGGGGCGCGGCGCACATTGCAGAGGGCTCCTGCACATAGTACAGTCCTGCGGCGTGTTCGATATACTTTCCCGGCCTCTCCTCACCGATATAGAAGCCGCAGTCGCACCACGGCACGGGCTCGAGCTGGAAGGGCGCAAGCGCCTTAAGCTCCTCCGCCGAAACCTTGAGCGTGTTTGCGCGCACCCCGCGGGCGGCGGGCATATCATACGATGCCAGAAAATCGCCGAACTCCCCGCCGATATCATTCTTCATGCGCAGCAAAAACTCCTGCGGAAGCCCCTTAAAGCAAAGTCCGCCTGCGGGCGGACTTAACTTTTTGTCATTGTTCATTGAGCATCTCCCCGAGCTCATCGAGCGTTATTATCCTGAGTTCCTCGCGGAGAACCGCTGAGCGGGTGCGTGTGGAACTGTCGCCCTCGGGAGCGACATATATGTTGCAGTGGTTGAGCTTTTGCGTGTATGTGCCGCCTGCGGCATAGATCTTATCGAGGAGAGGCTCAGAAAGAGAGAGGTCGTCCTCGATGCAGCGGGCGAAGTTGAATACCACGCCCTTTAAACGCCCCTCGTGGCGGCGCTTTTTGCGCGAAAGGTAGATATAGAAATCTCTGCGCGCACGCGAGCGCTCTTCCTTGGCCTCGCGCTGTTTTTGCGCAAATTCCGAAAAGCCCGAAGTTGTGGGCTTGGCTATACTGTAATTTTCAATTTTGCCGCGCGTTAAATTGAAGAGCTTTTCCAGCGCCGGAAAGCCGCACCCGTGCGAGCGGCACATCGCCTCGGCTATGCGCATGGTGGCGTAGGCATCGTCGGCGGCGCGGTGCGGAGTGAACTCCACGTTTAAATCTTTGGTGATGTATTCCAGCCCGTACTGGCGGGAATAGCCGCCCGTCATGGTCATGTATAAAAGCTGCGTATCGGAAAACTCGAATTTGAAAGAAGGAAGCGAGAAGCGGCGCGTCTCTAAATTAAGGTAGTTTACATCGTTGTAAGTGGCGTGCCCCGCCACAATGTTACCTTTATCCTCTAAAAGTGATCTGATTTTTGGGTACACGGCACGGAAGTCGGGATATTTTTTGAAGTCGGCGTATTTATAGGGTAGCACGAGGCCGTGTTCTCCCTTTGAGTCGGTGAGGTGAAATGCACCCTTGGGATTTATTAGGATATCTTCCTTTTTGATTATATTAAAATTTTCGTCGCAGACGACATAGCCAAAGGCGCATATCTTTGCCGAGGTCTTATAGACGCTCGCGCACTCGATGTCAAAAAATACAAGATCCATAGTGTTCCGCCGTGATATAACGCAAAAATTATAGCATATAGCCGACAAAATATCAACAATAAAACGCGGGTGACGACAAAAGCCGCCCGCATTTATTTTAACGCGTCATCTGCGAGCATCTTTGCGGACAAAGGGCGGCTTTACCGCTTCACTGCACAATTCGCCGTAGAGCGAGGGTCGGCGGTAGGCGTTGCCCATGGTTTCCTCTTCACGGTAAGCGAGAAACTCCTTTAGATTGAGTTCGGCAAGATATAAACCCTCTTCCTCTCCTGCCTCCAGAAGGCACATGTCGCCCTCTGCCCACGCCATGCCGCTGAACAATGTGGAATGGCCGTTGCAGTCCTGCACGCCTGAGGGGTAGCTGCAGGTGGCTATCGCCGTCATATTTTCAAACGCGCGGGAGCGCAACTGCGACAGCCTGTTTATCTCCATGGGGCAGGCGTTGGGCACGAGTATGAGCTCGGCACCGCGCAACATCAGGATCCTGGCGCTTTCGGGAAATTCCCTGTCGTAACATATCATCGCGCCGACCTTTATTTCCCCTGCCGAGGTATTCAGGGTGCATACGGAAAAATCTTCTCCGCGGGCAAGGTATCTTTCGACATCGAAATCGCAGGTGTGCACCTTAGAATACTTAAGGGCGAGGCCGCCGTGCATATCATATAAAAATAGCGCGTTCTGCGGTCCGTTCATACCCGCCGCGAGGCAGGTCACGCCTATCGCCATTTTCAGTTCGCGCGCTAAGTTCGAGAAAGTGTACAGAAACTGCCCGTCCTCACTGACAGTATTCCACTCTTTGCGCGGTATGCTTGCTATATTGTAGCCGCAGCTGAACATTTCAGGAAACAGTGCGATGTTCGCACCCTTTTCTTTGGCAATTCTGCAATATTTTTCGCCCTTTATTGCATTTTGTCGCTCATCGCCGCACGGCGATATCTGCAGGAGGGCTATTTTTAAAACGCTCATTATTTTTCCGCCTTATGAATAAAATTTAAGGCGGCAAGATTTGCCGCCCTGCTGATTTCAGATTATTTTTTCCATGGTCGTCTTTTGCGGGACGAGGCCGAGCTTTTTGTAAAAAGCTTCGGCCTCGGGGTTACAAGCCCACACGTTTAAAGTGATGTTGTAACAGCCGATATCTTTGGCAAAGGCAAGCACATGGCTATAAATCTCCGTGCCGACGTGCCTGCCGCGGGCGCCTTCGTCCACGCATATGTCGTCGATATACAGCGACTTCATGTCCTGCATGATGCTCTCGCCGCTGTGCACTATGAGCTTGCACATGGCGTAGCCCAGCACTTTGCCGCCCTCGTCGGCGACGAATATGGGGGTGCTTTCGCCCGAGATAAGGCCCTTCACCTCTTCCGCCGAATACTTTGTGGCGAGCTTGAAAAGGTCGGGCCGCGCCTTGGCGTGCACCTCATTCACCTGCTTTAAGAGGTTAATTATTGCGGGGATATCCCTGTTTTCTGCTTTACGAACAGTCATAAGTTTAGTGGTTTACGCGGGACTAAAGTAATTAGTTGCGAGCAAGACAAGGAGCGCGCGGAAGGTTTGAGGGAGCTTACACAGACGTAAGTGACCGAAAACACCCGTAAGCGCGACACAGTATTGCGACGCAAATAATTACTTTATCAGTAAATAATTACTTTATAGGCTTGATATACTCTTTGCCGCCCATGTATTTGCGCAACACTTCGGGAATGAATACGCTGCCGTCCTCCTGAAGATGATTTTCAAGGAAGGCGATGAGCATTCTGGGGGGAGCCACCACCGTGTTGTTGAGGGTGTGGGCGAACTCGTTTTTACCGGTTTTGGAGCTCTTGAACTTTATACACAGCCTGCGCGCCTGCGCATCGGTGAGGTTTGAGCAGCTGCCTACCTCGAAGTACTTCTTCTGTCGGGGGCTCCACGCCTCCACGTCGAGACTCCTGTACTTCAAATCGGCAAGGTCGCCCGAGCAGCACACAAGCGTGCGCACGGGTATCTGCATGGATACGAACAGCTCAACGGTGTACGACCACAGCTTTTCATACCAATAGTCGCTCTCTTCCGGCTTGCAGACGACAATCATCTCCTGCTTTTCAAACTGGTGTATGCGGTATATGCCGCGCTCTTCTATGCCGTGCGCGCCCTTTTCCTTCCTGAAGCAGGGGGAATAGGACGTGAGCGTTAAAGGAAGCTTGCTCTCGTCTATAACGGTGTTCATGAAGCGGCCTATCATGGAGTGCTCGGAAGTGCCTATAAGGTACAGGTCCTCGCCCTCTATCTTATACATCATGCCGTCCATCTCTTCAAAGCTCATTACGCCCGAAACGACGTCGCTTCTGATCATGAACGGGGGAATTACATAGGTGAAGCCCTTATCTATCATGAAGTCGCGCGCATAGGTGAGCACTGCGGAGTGAAGGCGGGCTACGTCGCCAATAAGATAGTAGAAGCCGTTGCCCGAGGTGCGGCGGGCGCTGTCGAGATCGATGCCGCCGAGGCGCTCCAAAATATCGACGTGATAGGGAACTTCAAAGGGCTTTTCCTTTGCCTCGAGATAGGTGTTCCACTGCACATTCTCGCTGTCGTCTTTGCCTATTGGCACATCGTCTGCGATGATGTTGGGAATGGCCATCATGTCCTTTTTGAGCTGCGCCTCTATCTCGCTCTGGCGGGCCTCTATGGCGGACACGCGGTCATTATTCTCCTTGACCTCTTCCTTTACCCTTTCGGCCTCCTCCTTTTTGCCGTCCTTCATGAGAGCGCCGATAGATTTGGAGAGCGAATTGCGCTTTGCACGCCTCTCGTCGCCCTCCCGCTGAAGGGCGCGTTTTTCGGCGTCGAGTGCAAGTACTTCGTCAACAAGAGGAAGTTTTTTGTCTTGAAACTTCTTTTTTATATTCTCCCTTACGAGGTCGGGATTTTCCCTTATGAGATTGATATCTATCATACGAAAAAAATTTCTCCTGAAAAATATGATTAAATTATAAACCAAAAAAGTGGCAAATGCAATTAAAATAGGCGAATACGCGCTATTATGTTGAAAAAAAATGCGCGTTGTGGTATACTTTTTGTAGCATACTTTTATGCGCATGCCGCAAAGGCCTGCGCGGAATTAAGGGTAATTATGAGCAAAATATATTTCAGGCGGGGGACGGCGAAAACTGTTGGCGGTCCTGCGGACGGGGAAGACAGACCTGCGGAGCAGAGCGCCGCGGAGACTTTCGCCGAAGACGGCGAAAAAAATGCCGGACTGAACGAGGCCGCCGCGACGGAACAAAACGACGCAGCAACCGAAACTGCCGAAAATAAAGCAAATAGCGGCGAAGCGGCGCTGAACGCCGGCGACAAACAGAGTCCCGCGAACGACGACGCCAAGGGCAAAAAATTTAAAGAATACTCCGGCGAGTTTGACAAGGAAAAGATAATAAAGTACTTCCGCCGCCACCCCAAAAATAAGATAAATACACATGTGGAACGCTATTCGCCAGACTTGAAGAGCGGTCTTTCATCTGCACAGGTGCAGACGAGATTTACTCAGTTTTTGTTCAACGACACGAATAAAAAGTATTCCAAGTCGTATGCGAGCATATTCGTCGGCAATATCTGCACATTCTTCAACCTGCTTTGCCTTATAGCATTTATAGCGCTGATACTTGCAGGCACAAAGGGACTGACAAACTACCTTGTGATTTTTATAACCACGGCAAACATCGTTATAGGCATAATTCAGGAGATACGCTCCAAGCTGTCTATAGATAAGCTATCAATAATGGCGGCGAATACGGCAAAAGTTATGCGGGACGGCGAAGTTACCGAGATACCGCTTTCGGAGATAGTTTTAGACGACGTTATAATTCTGGAACTCGGCAATCAGGTACCTGCCGACTGTATTCTGGCGGAAGGGAATGTGGAAGTAAACGAATCGCTGCTTACAGGCGAGAGCGTCTCCGTCAAAAAGAAACCGGGCGACATACTGTATGCCGGCAGCTTTATCTCCAGCGGCAGCGGCAAATTCCGCGTTGAAAAGGTGGGCAGGGAGACATACCTTCAGAAGCTCACTTCAAAGGCGAAGAAGTACAAACGCCCCAATTCCGAACTGATGAACAGCACAAAGTGGATAATTAAAGCCATCGGCGTGCTGATAATACCCATTGCGATAGGCATCTTCTTCAAAATGTACAACGCCTATTACGAAGGCATCCCCGGTTCTGAAAATATAACCGACTGGCTGTTATCCACGCAGGTCAGCTACGCCATACAGCGAACATGCACTGTGGTGATAGGCATGATCCCCTCAGGCATGCTGCTTCTGACTTCGGTGGCGCTGGCAGTGGGCGTTATACGCCTTTCAAAACACAACACTCTGGTGCAGGACCTTTACTCCCTTGAGATGCTGGCGAGGGTAAACGTTTTATGCCTCGACAAGACAGGCACGATAACTGACGGGCGCATGAAGGTGAACGACTGCATTATCCTGAACACCGTCGGCGACCTTTCGCTGAACGACATAATGGGCAGCATGCTTTCGGCGCTGGACGACAACAACCAGACCTCCATAGCCCTCACAAACCACTTTGGCCACAGCGACAAACTTACGCCGATTGCCAAGATACCATTCTCTTCAAAGCGCAAACTTTCGGCGGTGACGTTTGACGAGGCCGGCACATTCGTCTACGGCGCGCCCGAATTTGTTTTAAAGCCGCTGCCCGCCAAGGTAGAGAGAATAATAAAGCAGTATGCGCAGATGGGCATGCGCGTACTTGTCCTGGCGCACTCCGCCACCCCCATTGCGGACGACAAATTGCCCGCGATAATGCGGCCGATAGCCGTGATATCGATAGCAGACAACATCCGCGAAGATGCAATTGAAACGATAAAATGGTTCAAAGACAACGACGTGGCCGTGAAGGTGATATCGGGCGACAACCCCGTGACCGTTTCGGAAGTGGCCAGGCGTGCGGGAATTGCCGGCGCGGATAAATATATCTCGCTCGAGGGGCTTAACGACAGCGAGGTGGAGAACGTTGCGGGTAAATACACCGTGTTCGGCAGAGTGACGCCCGAACAGAAGGCCATACTCGTGAGAGCGATAAAGGCGGAGGGAAACACCGTTGCCATGACGGGCGACGGCGTGAACGACATACTGGCCTTGAAGGAGGCCGACTGCGCCATATCCGTTGCCTCGGGCAGCGAAGCGGCGAGAAACGTAAGCCACCTCGTTCTTATGGACAACAACTTCAACTCTATGCCGAAGATAGTCGGCGAGGGCAGGCGCGTTATCAATAATATCAAAAACTCGTCCTCGCTGTATCTGATGAAGACGCTGTTCACGGCGCTTCTGGCGGCGCTGGTATTGATAATTCCCGGCATGGTGTACCCCTTTATGCCGAAGAACATGCTGCTTTTGGAGGTATGCGTTATCGGCATCCCTTCGTTCTTCCTCTCGCTGCAGCCAAACAACGCACGCGTTCAGGGCAAATTTATTACGCACGTAATAAGCAGGGCCGTTGCGGGCGGCGTGCTGATGATACTGTGCGTTATGTCCATGTATATAGCAAACGTGGCAAACAACGAGGAGTTCGGCGGCTATTACATTGCAATGAGCATGATAGCGCTCACCTTCAGCGGGCTTGTGATGCTGTACCGCGTGTGCCAGCCGTTCAACGCCTACCGCGTGGTGCTGTTTGCCGTCATGCTGGGCATAGCCGTGACCTGCTTCTGCGTGCCGTGGCTGGGAGAACAGCTGTACACGGGCTGGGGCGACCTGGAATGGGACTATGCGAAGGCACTTGTTATAGTCGTCGTGATAGAGGCGGCGTTCCCGCTCTCGTCCGCGCTCATAAAAGTGATGGAGATAATAATGCCCTCCTCCACGGGCAACACAAGAAAACAGACAAAGTCTGCAAACTCAAAATAATTTTTGCAAATGCTTTGTTGCAGAAACAAACTTAACCAAAAAAGCAAAACTTAAATCGTATTAAGTAACATCGATTAAAGAAATGAGCGCTGCGGCATGTTGCCGCGGCGCTTAAACTTATTTATCAAATCAAACTTCACCAGATAACCGGCACAGAATCCACATAGTGCCAATAATTGCCCTCTGCCGAAGGCTGCTCCAAGCTGTAAAAATAAACTACATCCCGGGAGAGTTCTGTATTTTCCGCCTTTATATTATTCCACTTCTCCTCTGAACCTTCATAGTATAGCGTAGCAAGGCGCGCACCGCGAAAAATTCGCGGTGCGCGCCTTGCTGATATTTTATCATCATAAAAAATTTATTCTTCAGAACCCTCTTCAGGTTGTTCGGCGGTACCATCTGCAGCTTCTTCAGGAGCGGCGACTTCGGCCTCCTCGTCCTTTTCGGTTATGGCGACTGTGGCAACTGAGCCCTCTTTGAGTTTCATGAGACGCACGCCGCGGGTAGCGCGGCCTATGCGCGAGATATCCGCGCAATGCATCCTTATTATCACGCCTGCGTCAGAGATAATCATTACGTCGTCGTCATCGGTGACCTGCTTCATATTCACGAGCTTGCCGGTGGCTTCGCTGAAGATGCCGGCCTTTACGCCCTTTCCTGCCCTGCCCTGAAGGTGATACTCTTCGGCAGGGGTACGCTTGCCGTAGCCGTTTGACGTCACCGTAAGGATATCTTTGCTCTCGTCGACGACGAGCATATCGACAAGCCTGTCGCCCTCGTCGAGCTTCATGGCACGCACGCCCGCCGTATCTCGGCCCATGGCGCGCACGTCCTTTTCGGAAAATCTTATGCACTTGCCCTCTGACGAAGCTATAATGAGTTCGCTCTCGCCTGTGGTGAACTGCACGGAGATGAGCTCGTCGTCATCGCCCAGCTTTATGGCTATCTTGCCGTTCCTGTTTATATGCGAGAATTCCTCTATGCCTGTCTTTTTGATGAGTCCGCAGCGGGTGGCGAAGGCTATATAGCCCTCCGCGCCCTCCTTCACGGGGATCATGGCAGTGATCTTTTCGTCCTGCGCTATGCGTACGATATTTACTATCGCCCTGCCGCGCGCTGTACGGGCGGCTTCGGGGATCTCATATCCCTTTATGGAATATACCTTACCGAAGCTGGAAAACAGAAGTATGTCGTCGTGCGTGGACGATATAAACATCTGCTCCACGAAGTCCTCTTCCTTAGGCTTATGCGCGGTGACTCCCATGCCGCCGCGGTGCTGAGCTTTATATTCGGCGACGGGGAGGCGCTTTACATAACCGGAATGGGTGAGAGAAATCACAACGTTCTCCACGGGGATAAGATCGGCATCCTCTATCTCGCCGTAGTCCACGGCTATCTCCGTCTTTCTCTCGGAGGGATATCTCTTCTTTATATCTAAAAGATCTGCGCGGATGATCTCAAGCACGCGGCTCTCGTTGGCGAGGATATCCTTGAAGTCGGCTATCTGCCTTTCGAGCTCGCCCAGTTCGTCGGTAAGCTTATCCACCTCGAGGTGCGACAGTCTGTAAAGGCGCAATTCTGCGACGGCGTTGGCCTGCCTTTCGTCGAGAACGAAGTTCGCCATCAGTTTTTCAACGCAGTCGGTCTTATCGCGCGCAGTCTTGCATATCTCCACCACCTCGTCTATGCTCGCCTGGGCGATGACGAGGCCGCGCAAGATGTGCGCCCTCTCCTCGGTCTTGCCGAGGTCGTACTTTGTGCGCCTTGTGATTATGTCCTTCTGGTGCTCGAGGTAATAATAGATGCACTCCTTTAAGTTGAGCACTCTGGGCGTGCCGTCCACCAGCGCGAGCATTATTATGCCGTCGGACACCTGGAGGTTGGTGTGCTTGTATAAAAGATTTAAAACTACCTGCGCGTTGGCGTCCTTCTTTATTTCGATGACGATGCGCATGCCGTCGCGGTCGGATTCTTCTCGGATATCGGAGATACCCTCTATCTTTTTGTCCTTCACGAGGTCGGCGATAGTTTCGATGAGTTTTGCCTTGTTTACCTGATAGGGGATCTCGGTGACGACAATGCGCGTGCGAGTCTGGTTGCCGCTCTGGTAGTCCTCTATCTCGCACTTTGAGCGGATGATTATGTTACCGCGGCCCGTTCGGTAGGCCTTGCGAATGCCGCTGCGGCCCATTATCATTGCGCCCGTGGGGAAATCGGGTGCGGGGATATACTGCATGAGCTCGTCCACTTCGATGTCGGGCTTATCTATCATGGCTATTACGCCGTCGATGACTTCGCCGAGATTGTGGGGCGGGATATTTGTAGCCATGCCTACGGCGATGCCGTCGGAGCCGTTCACGAGCATGTTCGGAAAGCGCGAGGGAAGCACCGAGGGCTGCATACCCGTGTCGTCGAAGGTGGGATAGAAGTCCACCGTCTCCTTATCGAGATCGCGCAGCATCTCTGCGGCGAGCTTTGAAAGCCTCGCCTCGGTATACCTCATTGCCGCGGGGGGATCGCCGTCGACCGAACCGAAGTTGCCGTGGCCCTCGATAAGCGGGAAGTTTATCGAGAAGTCCTGAGCAAGCCTTACGAGCGCGTCGTACACCGAAATGTCGCCGTGGGGGTGATATTTACCAAGACAGTCACCGACGATACGCGCGCACTTGCGGAAGGGCTTGTCGTTATACAGCCCGAGTTCGTGCATGGAATAGAGTATTCTGCGGTGAACGGGTTTTAAGCCGTCGCGAACGTCGGGAATGGCGCGCGATACGTTTACCGCCATGGCGTAGGCGATGAACGAGCGCTTTAACTCCTCGTCCACCTCTACGTCGAGCATCTTTGTCATTGAGAGAGTTTTTTTGAACTCTTCGGTAAGCTCGGGGCTGGTTTCTTTTTTAGCCATAATAACTCCTTATACGTCCAGCTCTTCGACGAGCTTAGCGTTCTCTTCGATAAAACGGCGCCTCAGTTCGGGCTGCTCGCCCATGAGAAGGGCGAACATCTTGTCGGCCTCCACCGCATCCTCTACATTTATGCGCACGAGCGTGCGCTTTGCAGGGTCCATAGTCGTCTCCCACAGCTGTTCCTTATTCATCTCGCCCAGACCTTTGTAGCGCTGCAGCTCGAACTTGCCGTCGCAGGTGTTTCTGAACTCCTCAAGCGCCTTATCGTCATACAGGTAGGTATCGGGTATGCCCTTGCCCGAAACCTTGTAGAGGGGCGGCTGGGCGGCGTACACGTGGCCGTTTTCGACGAGCGGACGCATATAGCGGAAGAAGAATGTGAGAAGAAGTATTCGTATGTGGCTGCCGTCGACGTCGGCGTCCGTCATGATGATTATGCGGTCGTAGCGGAGCTTGCTCTCGTCAAAGTTCTCCTGTATGCCGCAGCCGAAGGCCGTTATCATGGCCTTTATCTCTTCGTTTTCGAGCACGCGGTTTATGCGAACCTTTTCAACATTGAGTATCTTGCCTCGCAGGGGCAGAATTGCCTGGAATCTGCGGTCGCGTCCCTGCTTTGCAGTGCCGCCGGCGGAGTCGCCCTCTACGATGTAGATCTCACACAGTTCGGGGCGCTTGTCTGAACAGTCGGCAAGCTTTCCGGGAAGCTTGGTACTCTCTAAAACACCTTTTCGGCGAGTCTCTTCCCTGGCAAGGCGGGCCGCGTCGCGCGCGCGCTGGGCCGTTAAGCAGCGTAAGACCAGCTCCTTTGCCTCGGAGGGATGTTCCTCGAGGTATGTGCCGAACTTTTCGACCGTGGCCTTATAAACGAAGCCCCTTACATACGTAGAGCACAGCTTTGCCTTGGTCTGGCTCTCGTACTGGGCATCGGCTATCTTTACCGAAACGACGGCGGTTATGCCCTCGCGCACGTCTTCGCCTGAGAGCTTGTCGTTCTCCTTCAAAACGTTGAGACGGTGACCTGCGTCGTTTATAACCTTGGTGAGCGCCGACTTGAAGCCCTCGAGGTGGGTACCGCCGTCGGGCTGGCGGATATTGTTTGAGAAGGGGAAGATCTGCTCGGCGTAGCCGTCGTTGTACTGGATGGCTATCTCGAGGAATTTGTCGTCCCCCTCGGAATCTTCGAAGTAGACGGGCTTTTCAAACAGCACCTGCTTGCCCTTGTTTATGTCCTCTATAAAGTGCACAACGCCGCCCTCGTAGCAGAAACTGTCGGTGCGCGGTTTTTCGCCGCGGAGGTCGGTTAAAGTGAGCGTAAGGCCCTTGTTGAGGTAAGAAAGCTCGCGAAGGAGCGTCTTTAAAGTGTCGTAATTGAACTCCACCGTCTCGAATACTGTCGCATCGGGGTGGAAAGAGATGAGCGTACCCGTCTCATCCGTGTCGCCCACGATCTTCAAAGGCTCTTCGGGTATGCCGCAGTGGTATACCTGGCGGTATTTGTGCCCGTTCTGGCAGACTTCGGCGACGAGGGTGTCTGCAAGCGCGTTTACGCAGGATACGCCCACGCCGTGCAGTCCGGACGAAATTTTATAGCCGCCGTGCTTGTTGCCGCCGCCGAACTTGCCGCCAGCGTTTAAGTTGGTGAGGGCGAGCTCTACGCCCGAGATGCCCTCCTGCTCGTTGATGCCTGTGGGAATGCCCCTGCCGTTATCCTTGACCACGCAGGAGCCGTCGGCGGTGAGCGTTACCTCCACCCTGTCGCAATAGCCGGCGAGAGCTTCGTCGATAGAGTTATCGATGACCTCGCGCACAAGGCCGTGCAGGCCCTTTTCGTCGGTGGTGCCGATGTACATGCCGGGGTTTTCGCGCACGGGCTCGAGGCCCTTTAACGCTACCAGGCTGTTGGCGTCGTAATTGTTCTGAACTTTATCGGGCATAATAAAACACCTCACAAAATTTTACGTCTTGGGGCGCCGTAAAATTTTCGTGACCTGAGGGAGCCAGCTCCCTCTTGCCATGATCTTAAGCGCCCTATTATTATATAATCATGGCAATTCACCCACGGTGAGCCTGCTTACGCAGCAAATTGGGTCGCGCTTAACGGCCGAACTAAATTCGGCCTTGCGCACATGATTATTTTTGAATACATCACAAAATTTTACGTCTTGGGGCGGGAATTTCGGCGGGGAAAATGCACCCTGCCACTCCTGCCTGCGAGAGAGACTAAAAGCAAATTTTTAATGCAAAATTTATCTTTTATATTATACCATATTATATAATGGCTGTCAACTTACGGGGCGTTTTTTTGACATTAAAGCATAGAAACAAAGCGTTTGCGCATACTTTTTTAAACGAAAAAAAAGGAGATTTTTATGGGCGGGAACGGCGGGCGCTTTTTATGCGGAAAATTTGAAGTTACGGACGGCTTTGAGTGCCCCGCGTGCGGCAACCATGTATGCAGAACCTGCGCAAAGGAGAACGGCGGACTATGCCCGCACTGCCTTGGAAAGCTTTACAGAATTAGCTGAACATATCGGCATTCAGAGCAAAGCAAAACAAAAAATACGGCGAGGAGCGCGCAAAATTTTGCGCGCTCCTCGCCCTTTTGAAATTCAATCTCTTATATTAAAGATACTCGTTTTTTAAACCCGCAAATCTTTCGCTCCACTTCTTTGCATTCTCCTCCTCTCCCTTAGCCGCATAATAGTCGGCGCGCAGGGATACGAGCATAATAAAGGCCGGCTCATACTCCGGTATCTGCGGAACCGAAAAAAAAGTCTTTTCGTCGATCTCCTCTATCGGAATGCCGCACGCAATCATGCCCTGAATGGTGAGAGCCCGCTCCAAGACCTGCCATTCGGCAGTATTTTTTACAACGCTTGCTATCATTTGCATATCTGTGGCGTCTGATCCCAAACCGGTCGGCGCGGCGTTAATCATCAGAAGATATAGCGACGAAGGGGCTATGAACGAGGCGAGCGCGGCGTCTTTGCCAAAGAAAAGGCAGACTATGCCCGCCGCCGCAAACAGAAGGTTTACGACGAGCCCGCCGCAGGCTGTTAAAACAAAGCCGCACTTTATGTTTTTGGCGCTCTTTGGCGCTATTGCACAGCTTGACGGGGTAAACAGGGCAAATTTGCCGAGCTTTACCTTCATTCCGCCGAACAGGCCGAAGAACTTGTGTCCGAGTTCGTGCAAAATTGAAGCGAGAGGGAAAAATATGATGCAGAGGGCGGCGTATACTACCGCGCGCCACCACAGGCCGCCCATGGAAAGCCATATGCCGACGCCCATGACTGCGAGCGCTGCTGCGGCCGCCGCGGCCGTTATGAAATATTTCACTTTACAAGCCCCTTTAACAGGACATAGCCCTCTAAATTGTCGCTTTCAGACACGGTTATCCTGTCCGCATTGAAGCGGTTAAGTATCGAATACATGAGCAGGCAACCGCCCGCTATCACGTCGGCGCGGCGTGGCTCCATTCCGCGCAGCGCCCTGCGCTCTTCAACGGTGAGCGATAAGAGCTTTTCTGCCTCCGCGCACAGCCATTCGCGGGTGAGCACGGTGCCTTCGACCACTTTGGGGTCATATTTTTCAAGCTCATGATACAGCGCCGCAAGGCTGGTGGCAGTGCCGCCTATACCGTAAATGTCCTTTCCATCGAGAGAGAGAGAGCCGTAACCGTTTAACGAATTATCTATAGCCGCCTGCAACGCAGATCTGTCCTGCCCCGCCATGTCGAACAGGCGGACTGTGCCAATATTTACGCTCTTTGAATAGAGCGTTTTGCCGCCCTGTTGCAGAGTTATCTCCGTACTGGCGCCGCCGAGATCGATGATGCCGCCGTCGCGCCCGCGCAGCGCGCCCAGGATACCGCACGCCGCCTCCTCTTCGCCGCTTAAAACATCAACGTCTATGCCCGTGAGCGCCTTTACCCGCGCAACGAAGTCTGCCCCGTTCTTTGACGAGCGGACTGCAGCCGTTGCAAACACATAGGGAGTGCCCGCGCCGTTTAACTCGGCCGCAGCCGCAAAGATCTGCACGGCGCGCGCCGTGCGCTCTATTGCCTCCGGCTTTAAAACCCCGCTTTGGGCGAGACCCTCTGCAAGACGGGTAGTATCGAGCTGCTTATATAAAGTTTTTCCGTCCGCCATAACCATGAGGCGAACGGAATTTGAACCTACGTCTATTGCCGAAATCTTCATAACTACCAAAATGCGGCAAAAAACCGCGATCGAACAGATGTGAACTTTATTTGATTATGTCATACTTTACTGCGAGCTGATAGAGCGCGTCGTAGTCGCTGTAATAATCCAGGAGCTCTTCATAGTTATCCATTTCTGTGCTGTATTTTTCGATTTCGTCTATAAGCTCCTGCCTGCGGTTGCTGAGCTGAACGATGACGACGAGCTGATAGACCATTATGGCGACAAGCACTACTAGCAATAAAACTACCGAAACTGTGCCCGCCGCAACTAAACGGTTACGCTTCTGCTGATTCATTTATCTACCTCATTTAAAAAGCAAATTCTGTTATTTACGGCCGACCGCAGCGCCTTTTGCGCCACTTTTGCCGACCTTTACACCTTTGCAAGTCCTATTATACAATTTATTTATCAAAAATGCAACCATTATGTGGAAACTTTTGATATATAACAGCGCACCAACCAAAACAGCCGCAAACATATACAGCCGCACATCGGGAAAACAGAAGTACACCGACGCCGCCACGAATATAGCAGACAGAGCGAGGACATACAAAAGGTCGCATACCGCAGTGCAAATAAATTCCCGCTTTTTTGATTTTTGAGAAGGCGCGCCGAAAACTGCGCGCCTTATTATATAAAGAAAGTCATACACGGCGCCGCTTAAAACGCCGCACGCAAGGCATATGAGAAAAATTTTTATTTGCATGGTTGTGTCCGCACGGCCATTGCCCTGCTATTTGAAGAGCTTTTGGGCAAATTTAAGCCCCTTTGCCGAATATTTTACGCTTGCCACCGTGCCCGTGGCGGCAAAGGCGCCGCTGCCCTTTGAAAAGGCAACGATTTTAAGTCCGCTGCCCGTAACGGTTATCCTGCCGCCGGAATAGCTTAAAACTATCTGCGCGGCGGAAAACGCGTCTACGCTGTCTATCGCCGTCGCCGAAAATTTTTTGCAGTCCTCTATGGTTATTGTGTGTATTACTCCCTCCATCTCTCCCTCCGCGGGCGCGGCAAAATCTGCGCGCAAAAAAATACTGCCCCTTAAAGGGCAGTATTTATATATGCGGGAAAACAGAAACTTATGTTAATCAAATCGATATACTTAAAAACTTATAAAAGCAAGCGTCTATCTCTCCGTCACGCTCCGCGTGCTCTCGCAGTGCGTGCGGCAAATAAGCTGCACTGCTCGGTCACCGTTCGCACACTTTCATAGGTGCTCACTCATCTCGCTACGGCACGCACAACAGATATCCGTTGTGCTATGAAATGCCTTGCTCGTCCTCCCTTAAAGCTGAAGCGTTAAGGGAAGCAAGTCGGCGCGCAATTTTACACAAGACCTTTTCTGATTTTGGCCGCGGCCTTGGCGCGAAGCTCGGAGTCGAGAATGCGCTTGCGGATACGGATATTTTTGGGGGTTATCTCCAAAAGTTCGTCGTCGGCGATGAACTCGAGACACTCCTCAAGGCTCATGCGCTTGGGGGTTATGAGTCTGAGTGCGTCGTCGCTGGACGAAGAGCGGGTATTTGTGAGGTGCTTCTGCTTGCAGACGTTTACGTTTATATCCTCCGCCTTGGGGCTTTCGCCTATGACCATGCCCTCGTACACCTGCGTGCCCGGGCCGATGAACAGCGTGCCGCGGCCCTGGGCGTTATAGAGGCCGTAAGTCACAGCCTCGCCCGTTTCGAACGCGACGAGAGAGCCAGTGCTCCTGCGCGAAAATTCGCCCTTGTAGGGCTGGTATTCGAAGAACACCGACGAGAACACGCCCTCGCCCTTGGTGGAGGTCAAAAACTCGCTCTTGTAGCCGAAGAGGCCGCGCGCGGGAATTATGAACTCCAGCCTGGTGCGGCTGCCCACGGCGCTCATGTGCAGAAGTTCGCCCTTCCTCTCGCCCATGCTCTGGAATACCGCGCCCGTAAATTCGTCGGGCACGTCGACGATAAGGCGCTCCATGGGCTCGCACTTTACGCCGTTTATATCTTTATAGAGCACGCGCGGCGTGGAAACCTGGAACTCGTAACCCTCGCGGCGCATATTTTCTATCAGAATGGAGAGGTGCATCTCGCCCCTGCCGCACACGCGGTAGCTGTCGGCAGACTCCGTCTCCTCCACGCGGAGGGATACGTCCTTTAAAAGTTCCCGGAACAGTCTTTCGCGGAGATGCCTGGTGGTCACCCACTTTCCCTCTTTGCCCGCAAAGGGCGAATCGTTTACCGAGAAAGTCATCTCAACAGTCGGCTCGGATATCTTTACGAACTTGTGCGGCTCCACGCAGTCGGGCGAGCACACCGTGTCGCCTATGTTTATCTTTTCAAGACCGGAGAAGCAGACGATATCGCCGGCTATCGCCCTTTCGCAGGGTACGCGGCTTAAGCCCTCTATCTGGTAGAGGTTGGCTATCTTGCCCGCAAGCATCATCTGCTGGTTGTTGTAGTTGGTGACAACCACCGACTGGCCCTGCAAAATCTCGCCGCGCTCTATCCTGCCTATGCCTATGCGGCCAACGTAGTCGTTGTAGTCGATAGAGGAGACGAGCAGCTGCGCGCCGCCCATTTCGTCCACCTCCATGGGCTGAATATGTGAAATTATGGTATCGAACAGCGGCGTAAGGTCCTTGCAGGGAGTGTTTAAATCGAGCGTTGCAGTGCCGTTGCGGCCCGAGCACCATACGACGGGGCTCATGAGCTGGTCGTCGGAGGCGTCGAGCTCCATAAGTAGTTCGAGTATCTCGTCCTGCACCTCATTGAGGCGGGCGTCGGGACGGTCGATCTTGTTTACGACGATTATCAGTCTGTGGCCCATCTCGAGCGCCTTCTGCACGACGAACCTCGTCTGGGGCATGGGGCCCTCGGCGGCGTCAACCAAAACGAGCACGCCGTTTACCATCATCATTACCCTCTCTACCTCGCCCGAGAAGTCTGCGTGGCCCGGGGTATCGACAATGTTTATCTTAACGCCGTTGTAGTGGACGGACGTATTTTTGGCAAGTATGGTTATTCCGCGCTCACGCTCGAGCGCGTTGGAGTCCATGACCCTCTCCTCCACCGCCTGGTTGTCCCTGAAGGCATGGCTCTGCTTGAGCATTGCGTCGACGAGGGTGGTCTTGCCGTGGTCGACGTGCGCGATTATTGCAACATTTCGTAAATCGTTTCTTACCATAAATTCCCTTTTTTACAGATAAATTTCAAGTTATATTATAAATCTGTAACAAAAAATTTGCAACCCATTATATGCGGCTGCAAATTTTTGACTTTTTTTGTAAAACAATAAAAATTTTTTATAATTGTTTGCAATATCAGGCTGGTATGACAAATCTGAACGGCGTAACTGCCGGCATATATCCGATATATTGAGGGACTCCTTTTAGATCCCAACGGAAACATAGAGTATAGGTTGCATCCAGATGAAATCTGCCAAACGGGACATATTTCCCGGCCGAAAAATATACCGTTTTATCTTGAACAAATACCTGGCCGAAATCTAATTCACTGTTAAACAATTTTTCTACCCTGGCAAATGCCGCATTGTGTTGCCGCATATAATCGGGCGTCAATTCAAAGAGTACATTGTACTCACTGTCCATGATTTGAATATAATGGTTAATTGAATAATACTTATACAGTCCGTCTCCTATCGGAACCAGATCATAGTATTCGTTGAAATAGCCATACTCTTCATTTAAAAGAGCAATCTTATCTTCATCCGCACATTCACCCGTATAAATATTTATAGCGGCCAACTTTAATTCGTCTGAAACATATCTACCATAAAGAAGCCAGCCATATGAAAGACAGGATAGTTGATTTGCATCGGCGGGATAAGGAATTACTGACTTCTTCCCGCCATCGATCGCCAGAATTTCGTTCTTGTCATAAAATACGGCAGCCGTGCTGAAAAATTTGTGTGACGGATACATAGATATGTCGTAGCTTATAAAATCTCCCGTTTCAACACCGACTACGTCTATAAAGTCGTCTTCTTTATAGAAAATAACATGATCGCCGAGATTGACCGATTGCAACAAAGAATCTTTATTATATTTCTTTTTCCCCTCAATAAAACGCAAGAAGCTCACCGATTCGTCAGATAAATCTATATAACCCGTACAGCTTTTTACCCGAATATAGCTGTCCCTGTCGTCCTCAGCCTGCACATCCGTGCAATGATAATCATAAGAAAAAAACACTTTGCCAGAAGAATAAACCCCGTCAATTTCACTTTCAGCGTTTTTTATTGTTACACCGTCGTCTTTAAGCGCTTTATCGACCACGTCGTCATAATAAATAAATTTTCCGTCTACAGAAATGCCGCTATCATAACCGAGCAGATAGTCTGCTTCAACCGGGATCCTATTCATTGCGCCACGCTTCAATGTAAGTTCTAAAGAACAGCCGGATAGAGCAGAGATAATACATATAGCAAGAAAGGCTACGCATGCTGCAAACAGCTTTATTCTCTTTGACATATTCTTTTTCCCTTTTCGTTTTGTAAGCCTTAAAACAAATCTGCTTTATTGCTCTTACATTATAAACTACTATAACAGCAATATCAATAAAAACGGGCGGTATTTGTGCATTTTGCACAAATACCGCCCGTTTGTTCAAATATTAAAATTCACTCTTGGTGGCGCGGTCGAACAGCCTTAAAATTATGCTCATGCACTCCTTGGCGCCGTCGCCGCTGTCAAAGGCGTGCGATTCAAAACACGCCTCGTATACGGCCTCGGTTATCGGAAGCTCCACGCCGTGTTCCTCACCCATCTTTTTCATGGCCTTGGCCGTCATTACGCCTTCGGCGAGCTTTTCAAACTTCCGGCCCTTTGCCATCATCTCGCCATAACGGCGGTTGTGCGAATACTCGGAAAAGAGCGTAGTTTCATAGTCGCCGAGGTGCGCAAGGCCGTAGGCCGACATGAAGTTGCCGCCCATCGCCTTTATGAGCCTGCCGACCTCGTTGGCGCCGCGCGACATCAAAGGCCCCTTTAAACTTACATAGCCGCTGCCGTCGAGAACGCCCGCAGCGATGCCCAGAACGTTTTTGGCGGCTGCGCCTATCTCCGTGCCTATGAGGTCGTTGCCGTAGTAGAAGCGGATGAGGTTGCTCTTGAAGTTATCGGCAAGGTGGCGCTTTAAAGTATCGTTCGACGAATCGATGACCATGCAGTTGGGTATGCCCTTTACAAATGCCTGGATGTGCCCGGGGCCCACCCATACGGCTATTTTATCGGGCGAAATGCCGCTCTCGGTGAGCACCTGCGAGAGGCGCTTGCCCGTCGACTCCTCTATGCCCTTCATGCACAGCACGAATATCTTGCCCTTCACGGGGTATTTTATTATCCTCTGCATAAAGCCGCGCAGGCCCTGCGAGCTTATGGAAATTATTATAATATCGCTCTCTCTGAGCGCATATTCAAGGTCGCACGTGAGCTTGATCCTGCCGTCAAGTTCGACATATTCGTTCCTGCCCGTATTTTTGAGCACCTCATACGAATAGTCGCCTTCGGGACCCCAGCTTATCACGTCGTTGCCCAGAACGGCCGACTGGTACCACGCGATGAACGAGCCCCATCTGCCGCAGCCGAGAACGGAAATTTTCATGGCAATTCTCCGTCAGTTTTTTGATTTTACTTGATCAGCCCCGGATAGGAGCCATTTATGTCACACAAAGTACTTTGCTAAAAAGTTTTAAATTGATTTTCTCTCCAAAAGAGCACGGGAGAGAGTTACGTCGTCGGTATACTCTATTTCGCTGCCTATGGGGATGCCGTGCGCGAGACGGGTGACGTTTACGCCGAGCGGCTTTAAAAGACGAGCGATATACATAGCGGTCGCCTCGCCCTCCACGTCGGGGTTGGTGGCCATTATCACCTCTTTAACACTGCCGTCTATGCGCGACAAAAGTTCCTTTACGCGTATATCGTTCGGCCCTATACCCTCCATGGGACTTATCACGCCGTGAAGAACGTGGTACACGCCCTTGTATTCGTGCAGCTTTTCAAGCGCTATAACGTCCTTGGGCTCCTTCACCACGCAGATGGTGGACTTGTCGCGCGTGCGGCAGATGTCGCACACGTCGTTTTCGGTAAAATTACCGCAAACCTTGCAGTACTTTACCTTGTGCTTGGCCTCGGTGATGGCGTTTGCAAACCCCGCCGCCTCCTCGGCGCTCATATTTATTATCTTGTAGGCATACCGCTGCGCCGTCTTTTTGCCGACGCCCGGCAGTTTTGTAAATTCGTTTATAAGCCTTCCGATAGGCTCTATGAAAATATCCATAAAAAAACAGTTCACGCAAATCTTTTTGCTATGCAAAAATCTTTGCCGTGAGGGTAAATATGTCGGAAAAAGAGGTATCGGCGAACTAAATTCGCCTGCTCTTTTTCTCGGCATAATTAATTTTAAACTTGTTATGGCAAAGATTTATTCCTTGTAAAATGCTTAACGCTCGAGCCATCGCGCTACATTTTACGGCGGGAAAATCTACCTTGCGCATAATAATTATTTTAAAATAAATTTTACTTCAGTTAAAGCTCATAACGGGTTCAGAGATACGAGCAGAACGAGGAGCGTGCGGAACGCTGCGAAGGAGCTTACTTAGAGGTAAGTGACTGAGCAGAACCGTAAGCGCGACAATGTTATGCGATGTATATATGAACCCGAGCTGAGCCCGTAGAATGTTGAAATTGCTTACATGAAGCCGGGAAGACTCGCACTTCCGAACTTGCCCATCTTCTCTTCATAGAGCTCGTCGGCCTTTTTGTATCCGTCGTTTATGGCGGCAAGAATAAGGTCCTCGAGCATCTCCACGTCTTCCTCGTCGTTAAGGTCGATCATCTGGGAGATCTTGCTGCCGAACTCCACTCCGTTTATCACCTTTTTGCCGTTCATATAGATGACGACCGTTTCGTCGCCCTCTTCGCCGCCGCCAGAAAGGCCGACGACTTCGAGCTCTTCAAGCTCCTTTTCGGCCGCCTGCATCTGCTCCTGAATTTTTTGGGCCTGCTTTACGAGGTTGTTCATGCCTCCGCCCATACCTCCGCGGTAACCAGCCATATTTTAAAACTCCTTTTTACCTTTTCGACTGCGGCGGAAATGCCGCCGCAAATTTTAAACTGAATTTATTTTATATCTATATCCGTGCCGCCGAAATTGTTCTTTAACACGTTGAGCGCGCGGGAAAGGCTGTCGTCCTTTTTTGCGAGCCTGACCTCGAAATCGGAAACTCCGCACTCCGAGAGAATTTCGGCGAGAATTTTTGCATTGTCCTGCCGCGTTATCGCGCGGTGCACCGTCTCGTTATCAGTGGTGAGAATTACCTTATCGCCGTTCTGCTCGCAGCCAAGGTCGGAACACAGCGTGAAGAGCACGGCATTTTTATGCGTGGTGCGCAGCGCTCTCAAGAGATTTGCCAGCACCCCGCCGCGGCCGCCGCCTGCCGCGGGGCGCGCCTGGGGCTGAACCTGAGGCTTTGCGCCGCTTACGGCAAACGGATCGTCGTTTGTTTCAATGAGTGACGGCCTCTTCTGTGCAGCCGAAGGTTCGGACCGCTGCACAGATTTTGCCAATGCATCGCCCTCATGCGCAGGCTCCTGCGCGTAAAAGGGGGTTGCTTTTCCGCTTCTGCCGCTGAAAAAGTCTGACTGAACATCCCCTCTCTGCGCGGGGCGCGCGCTCTCAAAAGCGGCTTGAGACTGTAATGTCCCCGATGCGTGCGACTGCGTTGACTGCAGCTTTATGTCCTTATGTGCGGAGGAGAAATCGCCCTCCGCTATCTTTTTTTCGAGCGCGGAAACGCGGGATATCAGACTGTCGATATTGTAGTCGGCAGCGGGAAGCGTACAGCGCAAAATTGCCGTTTCGAGCACTACGCGCGGGTCGGCGGCGTAGCGCATGTCACCCTCCGCCTTTACAAATATCTCTGTCGCGCGCAGTATCCTGTGCCCGTCGGACTGAGCTATCGCCACCACGGCGGAGAACATCTCGTCGGGCAGGTTTAAGATCTCGCGCGCGTTTTTGCACATCTTTGCGACGGCAACATTATTCAAAAAATTTAAGATGTCCTTTACAAACACGCCGGCACTCTTGCCGCCGGAAAATATCTCCTCGGCGCACGAGAGAGCGCCGCCGGAATCTTCCGAAAGGAGCAGACGCACCACCTCGGCTATCTTATAGAAATCTGCAGAACCTAAAACGGCATTTACGTCGGAATAGGTGAGCTTGCCGGTGGAATACGAAACGCACATATCTGCAACGGAGAGCGTATCGCGCGCGCTGCCCGCACCCGCGCGGGCTATGGCGGCGACGGCCTCCTCCTCGTACTCCTTTCCTATCTTGTTGAGTATATTTTTCAGCAGTCCCTCCAGGTCGTGCTGAGGGATGAGCTTGAAGTCGAATCGCATGCAACGCGAGAGAATGGTTGCGGGGATCTTCTGCGGTTCGGTAGTGGCCAGAATGAACACAGCGTGCGCGGGGGGCTCTTCCAGCGTCTTTAATACGGCATTGAACGCCGAGGCGGTGAGCATGTGCACCTCGTCGATGATATAAACTTTATACCTGCCGGCGACGGGGGGATACTGCACCTTTTCCCTAAGGTCGCGCATCTCATCCACGCCGTTGTTGGAGGCGGCGTCGATCTCCGAAATGTCAAGATTGCCGCCCTCGGAGAGCGCCATGCAGGTTGCACACTTGCCGCATGGCGAACCGTCTACGGGGTGTTCGCAGTTTATGGCGCGCGCGAAAATTTTGGCGACGGACGTCTTGCCCGTGCCGCGCGGGCCGCAAAAGAGATACGCGTGCCCTATTTTACCGCTTTCGATTTGGTTTTTTAAAATTTTTACGATATGCTCCTGCCGCACTACCTTGTCAAGTGTGTCGGGGCGGAACATACGGTAAAACGCGAGATATGCCATCTATAAGCTCCGCTTGACTGCGCGCGATGCGCGCGCTTTAAATATTGCCGTTATGCCACGCATAATACTATGCAAAACTCATTTATGTTCAGTTGAACAGCTTGAACAACTTACGTTTGGCGCGCTGAAGGGCGTTATCGATGCTCTTTACGGGCTTTCCGGTAGCCGAAGATATCTCCGCCATGGTGAGGCCGTCCATATACATGACAGTGACTTTGAACTCAAACGAGGACAGGTCCTTACTTATTTTGCGCAGGAACTCGCGCCTGTTTTCGCGCTTTATAAGCTCATCCTCGGGATTCTGCGGCGATGAATAGAGCTCTTCTCCCACTTCCACTATGGGGAGAAAATTATTTAAAGCCGAGTGCTTCGCGCCCGTGGTGGCCTTTACCGCGTCGATTATTCGGTTGCGTATGCAGCGGGTGGCGTATGCCGAAAAGCCCGACTTGCACTTACCCTCGGAATACCCTCCGATCGCCGAATACAGGCCGCACATGCCCTCCTGCACGAGATCCTCCGTTTCGCCGCCCGAGAGAAAGAACCTGCGCGCGACGGACAATACGACATTTTTATATCGCTTTAATAAAAGCTCGGTCGCGTTTTTATCGCCACTCTGCGAGAGTTGCGCAAGGCGCTCGTCGCTCAAATTTTCGATCTGCATCGCACCACTTCGTATGCGGCTATGCCGAGCGCCACAGAGGCGTTGAGTGAGTTGACCTTGCCGAAAAGGGGGAGCGACAGCACACCGTCGCACTTCTCGCGGGTGAGCCTTCTCACGCCGCTGTCTTCCCCGCCGATGACGAGGCCGACATTGCCCGAAAGATCGGCAGAGTATATGCTCTTGCCGTCGGCCTCGAGGGCGTACAGCCAGTAGCCGCTGTTTTTTAATTTATCTATGGCGGCGTTCAGAGAGGGCACCTTTGCCACCTTCATGTGGTTGGCCGCGCCCGCCGATATGCGTATGACCGCCTCGGTAACGGCGGCAGACTTCTGCGCGGGGATGACCACGCCGTCGGCGCCAGCACACTCCGCCACCCTTATTATCGAGCCTAAATTGTGCACGTCCTCTATCCCGTCGCACAGAATGACGAAGCCGCCCGCCTCGCCCTTTGAATCGATTATATCCTCAAGCTCGCAGTATTCATAGTCGGCGGCGAAGGCTATAACGCCCTGATGACGGCCGGTTGCGCTCATTCTGTCGAGCGCCTTCAGTTCGGCAAACTGCACCCTCACGCCAGCGCGGCGGGCCTCGGCGAATATGCGCGCAAGCGAGCCCTGCGGATTTTTTTCCATAACGATCTTTTCGATCTGTTTGCCGCTTCTTATAAGTTCGAGTACGGCGTTCCTGCCCTCGGTCATCATTTCAAATCCTTCAACAGAAATTCTATTCTATCAAACTGCCCCGTAAGATACAGATAGCCCAGCACCGCCTCGAAACCCGTCGAGCGGTTGTATTCGGAGACGCTGGCATGCTTGGCGCGTGCCGTTTTTTTAGCGTTTCTGCCGCGACGGAAAATTTCCCCCTCCTCTTCGGTAAAGAGGGGCAGCAATATCTCCACAAGCCCGCTTTGGCCGTGCGCCGATACTTTCTGCGAAGAGAGCTTATTCAGCTCGCCAGCCTTGAAATCGGCAGAGCGGACGAGTTTTTCGCGTACACAGAGCGAATATACCGCGTCGCCCACAAATGCAAGGGTGACCGGACTTAAATTTTTAGCGCTCTCAGGCGTCATAGGGGAGTTATTATTTAACATAGACAAAAAATTATAATCGGTATTATTATACCATCAAGTCATAAAAAAATCAAATATTCAGTACTATATAGCGTGAAAATGTTTACCCTGAAAAAGGGCGCCGCCGCACTGTTTGCGGCAATTGCAATACTGAGCGTTGCCACGGGCACGATATTCGCGGGCATAGCCTCGGCAAGCGCTCAAAGCGCGCCCGTTATAGTTATAGACGCAGGTCACGGCGGGATCGACGCGGGCGTACGCGGCAAAACAAGCGGCGTTAAAGAGAGCGATATCAACCTTTCGATAGCCTACTCCCTGCGAAGATGCTTCGATAATGCAGGCTTCTGCACCATACTGACGCGTAAGAGCCAGGCCGGTCTGTACGGCCTCCCGACAAAGGGATTCAAGCTCAGGGACATGGAAAAACGCCGCGAAGTTATAGAGGAGTGCGGCGCAGACATGGTCATCTCCGTACACCAAAACTTTTATTCCGACGGCACGCGGCGGGGCGCCACCGTTTTTTTCAACAAAGACAGCGAAAGCGGAAAGCAGCTTGCTGTGTGCATTCAACACAGTTTGAACGCCATGGAGGGTGCGGCGACGAACCACAGTCCTCTCATCGGCGACTACTACATGCTGAAATGCACGTCCTCCCCCTCGGTAATTGTGGAGTGCGGCTTTTTATCCAACGCGCAGGACGAGGAACTGCTGCTTTCGGAGGAATACAGGGAGCAGATAGCATACGCCATATTTGCAGGCGCGGTGAGCTATTTTTCATAGGAGAACCGCAGAACGATCGGAGGAGCAAAGACCATCTGCGGAGTACCGTGCGTGATATAACCGATTGTTTTTATATAAGTATCCGACGGAAATAGTCCGTCTTTACAATCTCCTTAAAAATAATATGCGCGCGCGGCAGTTTGCCGCGCGCGCATATTATTTAAACAATGCTTTAAACACAGCGACCTCCTTTAAAGGAGGGCGCCTGCCGTTTTAAATTTAAGAGAGCTTTTCCAAAAGCTTCAGGTCGATGCCCTTTTCACCTATCTTGATTATCTCTACCTTTACAACGTCGCCGATGTTCACTACGTCCTCAACCTTATCGACACGCTTATCGGATAGCTTGGAGATGTGGATCATGCCGTCCTTGCCGGGCGCAAACTCAACAAACGCGCCGAAGGTGAGGATCCTTACTACAGTGCCGACGAACATGTCGCCAACTTCAGGATCGTGCGCGATAGACATGATTATCGCCTTTGCCCTTTCGGCATTTTCGATAGGACCCGTGGTGGAGATATAGCCGCGGCCGGAGTCGTCGTCGTTGAAGTCGATATCCGTGCCCGTCTCCTCCATTATCTTCTTTATCACGCAGCCCTGCTTGCCGATGACGTCGCCGATCTTTTCGGGATCGATCTCGAAGCTGATGATTTTGGGAGCATATACCGAGAGAGCGGGAGCAACTTCGGGAACGCACTCGAGCATTTTTGAAAGAATGAACTGCCTGCCCTCGTTGGCCTGATTTATCGCGGTGTGCATTATCTCTTCGGATATGCCCTTGATCTTTATATCCATCTGGATAGCGGTGATGCCCTTTACCGTACCCGCAACTTTGAAGTCCATATCGCCGAGGAAGTCCTCAAGGCCCTGAATATCGGTGAGCACTTTGAACTCGCCTGTCTCCTGGTTCTTTATAAGACCCATAGCAACGCCAGCAACGGGTGCCTTGATGGGAACGCCCGCATCCATGAGCGCCATGGTAGAACCGCATACCGACGCCATCGACGAGGAGCCGTTGGACGAGAGAATGTCGTTCACGACCCTTATCGCATAGGGGAACTCCTCTTCGGAGGGAAGCACGGGAATGAGAGCGCGCTCTGCAAGTGCGCCGTGTCCTATCTCGCGCCTGCCGGGGCTGCGGAGAGCTTTAGCTTCGCCCGTGCAGTAGCCGGGGAAGTTATACTGATGCATATACCTCTTCGAGGTCTCGTCGTCGAGGCCCTCGAGCTTCTGCTTTTCAGAGAGCATTGCAAGGGTGCAGGTAGTAAGGGTCTGAGTCTGTCCGCGGGTGAACACGGCCGAGCCATGCACGCGGGGAAGAACGTGCCTTTCGCACCAGATGGGACGTACCTCTTTGAGGCCTCTGCCGTCGGGGCGGATACCCTTATCGAATATCTTTGCGCGTACCTTCTCTTTGGTGAGATAATAGAGGCTGTCCTTTATCTCGCGGGTGTTTTCGGGATAGATGTCGGCAAAGTGTTCCAGAACTTCCTGCTCTGCCTGAGCCTGGCGTGCCTCCCTCTCCTGCCTGTCGAACGTGTCGATAGCCCAGTCGATCTTTTCGGAAGCGTAGGCACGCACGGCCTTGTCGAGCTCTTCGGGAATGTGATAGAGCTCCATCTCCCTCTTGGGCTTGCCCACTGCGGGAACTATTTCGTCCTCAATAAAGGCGCAGATCTTTTTGATCTCCTCATGGCCGAACATGATGGCTCCGACCATCTCGTCGTTGGAAACTTCGTCGGCGCCGGCCTCTATCATGAGTATGGCGTCGCGCGTACCCGCAAGGTTCAAATGAATGGTGCTTGCGTGCCTCTGCTCGAGGTCGGGGTTGATGACATACTTGCCGTCTACAAGTCCCACAACTACCGAGCCCGTGGGGCCTGCCCAGGGTATATCGGAGATGGCAAGCGCAACGGAAGAACCTATCATTGCGAGAGGTTCGGGAGCCACGTCGGGCTCCACAGAGAGCGCCTGCGCAACTACCGTTACGTCGTTATAAAGTCCCTTGGGAAAGAGGGGACGAAGGGGGCGGTCGATGAGCCTTGCGGTTAAGATCGCCTTATCGCTTGCCCTGCCCTCGCGTTTTTTGAAGCCGCCGGGAATTTTGCCGACGGAATACATCTTTTCTTCGTAGTCTACCTGGAGAGGGAAAAAGTCCATGCCCTCTCTGGGAGTTGCCGACATGCAGACAGTCACGAGAACTGAGGTATCGCCGCAGCTTACGACGCACGCGCCGTTGGCCTGTTCGGCATACTTACCCGTCTCTATTACGACGTCTCTGCCCCCCACCTGCATTGTGAATTTTTTGCTTTCTTTCATTTAAAATATCTACTCCTTGTCTGTTCTTGCGCCCGCGGCGACCCCGCCGCAGACAAATTTATGAAAAAAAGAGCGGCATAAAATAAGCGCTCTTTTTTGTACGTTGAAATTACTTCCTTAAGTTCAATGCGGCAATAACGGCGCGGTATCTTTCGATATCCTTGGATTTGAGGTAATCGAGAAGACCGCGGCGGCGGCCTACCATTTTGAGAAGGCCCCTGCGCGAGTGGTTATCGTGGATGTGAACTTTGAGGTGCTCGTTGAGGTGGTTGATCCTCTCGGTGAGAAGGGCTATCTGAACTTCGGGTGAACCGGTGTCGCCCTCCTTGGTTGCAAATTTAGCGATTATTTCCTGCTTATCCATTTTAATTATCCTCCTTTATGGACTGAAATATGCGGTGAACAAGGTCGGGCGTGGAGTATTCGCACCGCGTTGTACCCGTAACGAAGATATTTTAGCATAAGCGTGCGCAAATGGCAAGCGTTTACAAGTACAATTGAAACAGAATTTTGACCTTAACTAAACAATTGCCGCAAAGTACGACTTTGCTTTAAGCAAAACTTTCAGCAACAAGGCTGAATGCCAGTCTGAACCCCATTTTAAAGTAACTTTCGGCCTCTTCCGCAGTTACACCGCCGAATGACGAGCATAGCTTTTCAAATTTTTCGGCGTCCTCCCCCTCCAGCTTTTCGCTGAAATACAGATAGAGTTTATCGATATCGTTAAGCAGGCTGCGCTGCTCTTCGCTCATTTTAAAAAATCCCTCCTGCGCCGCCCAGTTGCAGATCCTTCCCAAAATTGTATCTTCCATTTTTTACCTCCTGCAATTGTGTAGTATTATTATACAGAATACAGTTGTATTATGTCAACCATATTGAATACAAATGTAGTAATTTAAAATTATGAAAATATTTGCCGAAAGACTTAAAGAGTTAAGAACTGAAAAAGGGTTGTCACAGAGAGAGCTGGCAAAAGCGGTAGGACTTACGCAAGGCGCGATAACTCATTGGGAAAATGGCGTTCGCTCACCTTCAGGCGAGGCGTTGATTTTGCTTGCCAAATATTTTGGCGTTACAAGCGACTACCTTTTGGGGTTGGAAGATTGAATTTCCTCTATCCATGCCGTCATCTTGACCGCAGCGGAAAGATCTCGTAGCCGAAGGCGACGGCGGCAGGGTTACGAAATGTTCTCTTTGTCGCGCTACGCGCCAGATCCATTCGACTTCGCCTACGGCTTCGCTCAGGATGACCAAGAGAAAAGTAACAATATGTTTCCTCATTATGGGCTACGCTTTTTAAAGTCGAACAATAAACATTTACAATAGAAAAGCCCGCGGAGGGC
>DVHB01000081.1 GCA_018712405.1 Candidatus Coproplasma stercoripullorum | reverse complement strand
GCGCGCCTTTTTATTCACATATGAACCAAAAATTTTATTTTGCGCTATCGAACTCACCCGACTCTATCCTGCGGTAGAGTTCGATGACCTTTCCGCGCATGATTTCGGCCACCTCGTCCTTTTTGGCGGCGCCGAAATCGGCGAGCGAGCAGGCCTCGCCCACCACTATCAGCCGCTTCTTTTTGTGGTAATAAACGGGGCGCATGGGGATATCACTGCCGTACGTCTTGCCGTACCCCTTCGCAACCAGCACAAAGCCGGGAAAGAAGTCGGTCGGTTCGGCCTTGTAGCCATCTTCGGAATTTTCGGGAAAGATCATGAGCGACGTGCCTTCGCCGAGCAGAGCGACGCTCTTTTTTACCGTCTTTGCGAGACGGCCGTCGGTATAGGTGGGGAGAAGGCACATGCCGCGGTACACGAACGCCGAAAAAAAAGGCTTCAAAAAACGCCCTGAACGAGGCAACCGCGCGGCCCGAACCGTTCTTCTGGATATACAGCACGTCGCGGATATATCTGTACCGTTCGCCGTAATTTCCGAACATCTGGCTTGCGCCCCACTTTACATGAAATTCGGGAAAGAACATACTGTATACCATGGGGCCCATTTTGTTTGCGTGGTTTGCAAGGTACAGACAGGGCGATCCGAGTTCGCCGCCCTGCGTTACGACGCGCACCTTTCTGATAAATATACGCAACAGCGCCTTGAAGCAGGCAAACACCGGCTGCCGCTTTTTTCTGGGCGGTTCGTACTCTATCCTCATTTACAACTCCTGAAAACTTTTTTTTAATTGCCGCCGCGGCCGCATCGGCTTCGGCCGTTTATACGGACATTACTTTGCGGCGCTCGCCCTGAAAGTCATCTCTTTGCCATAGCAATACACGGCAAGCGTGCCGGGGCCCGTGGTGGCGCCGATTATGGGGCCTATGCCCGCCGTTATAACCTCGATATTTTTATCGGGCATGCGCTCTTTTACGAGGGCCTTGAGCTCCTCGGCGGCTTCGGGCGCGTCGGCATGGCAGACGCACACGCGCTGGTGAGGATTATCGCGGTAGGTCTCTTTGAACAGGTCGGCGAGGCGGGCCATTGAATTTTTGCGGCCCTTTACCTTTTCGACGGCGGCGTTCTGGCCGTCGGCGTCGGAGATTATTATGGGCTTTACCTGCAGAAGCCCGCCGAATACGGCGCTGGTAGTGCTCACCCTGCCCGCGCGCTTTAAGTAGTTGAGATTTTCAACGGTGGCGAACTGGTTTACCTCCTGCTTGTGCTCCTCGATCCATGCGGCAGTTTCGTCTATCGACTTACCCTCTGCGCGAAGGTCGGAAGCCGTCATGCAGATCATGCCAAGCCCCATGCAGGCGTTGCGGCTGTCTATGCAGTATATCTTGCTCTCGGGAAACTCCTTTAAAATCTCGTCGCGGGCCGGAAGACTGCTCTTGTAGGAATTGGAGAGCGCCGAGGAACAGGCAATGTACATTACGTCTTTACCGCCCGAGAGTATCTTTGAAAACACCTCTTTGAATTCGTCGGTGTTTATCTGAGCGGTGCGTATGCGCACGCCCCGGCGCATGAGATCGTAAAATTCCTTAGAGGATATCTGCTCCCAGTCAAGGCTGGCGGGAATATCATTCTCGCCGTAAATTATGCGCATGGGTATGTAGTCTATGCCGAACCGCGCACGCAGACCGGCATCCAAATCGCAACAGGAATCGCTGATTATTGCAAAATCTCTCATCTTGACCCTCTTTAGTATTTTATTTTGAGCGGCCGCGCCGCATTCGCCGCGGCCGCACTTTTATCAGGACAACATCTAAAATTACCAACATCGCAAGGCGGCGGGATTTCTCCGTGCGCCGCAGCGATTTTTAATCGCGGCGGCGCACGGAGAAATGACAACATTATTACATGTTAACTGCGTCCGCTCGCCTAAATGACAAATTTTAAGCCGTGCGAAAAATTCATGAATTATTTCACTGCAGAACTATTATAAAGTCGTAAGTCTTTTGCCCGCCGTCGATCTCATAGTACTCTGCCGATGGAAATTCCCGGCTTACCCTGCCCCTGAGAGAGACGCGCTCTTCGGCGGTTACGTCTGCGCCGCAGAATACTATTATAAAGTCGCGTTCGCCCGCGCCCAAGACCTCTGCAAGACGCACGGCCGCCTCGGTTTTATCGGGCGAGGAGGCGAGGATCTTTTTATTGGATATGCCTATGTAGTCGTTTTCGTTTACCTCCACCCCGCCGACGGTCGCTGCGCGGATGGCGCGGGCGACGGAGCCGCATGCAGAATGGCAGACTTCCTCGTTCATGTTTGAATATATCTCGTCGCCGTTGCCGCTCTCGCAGTCGAGCGCGGAGAGAGCGACGTACCCCTCGCCGAAACTGTGCGTTGGCAACACATGCACATCGGAGGAGGGAAACAGCCTTGCCGCCTCCTCTGCCGCCCCCACGGCGTTTTTATCATCGGGAAGGACAAACACGCAGTCGGCGTTTGCCGCCTCTATCGCGTTTGTGAACAGCTCTACCGAAGGAGAACCGTATTTATCGCAATCTATAACTATGTCGGCGCCCAGTTCGCGGAAGGCCGAGCACATGCCAGCGCCCGCGGCAGCCGCAACTATGCCGTATGCCTTGCGTGAAGCGCGCCTTTTGAATTCATGCGCGGAAGAAGCCGTCTTTTGCAGCGCCTCGCTGTGCTGAATGTTCATATTCTCAATCTTGACGGTGAGAAACTCGCCGTATCGCTGGGCAAGCTGAAGCACCTGCCACGGCTCCATGACATGGACGTGCACCTTTACCATGCTGCCCTGTCTGAATGCAACCACGGAATTGCCGAGGGAGGCCACTTTTTGGCGGAAATCATCTATAGAAAAATTATCGATGTCCGTCTTTTTGCGCATAAGGCGCAGCAAAAATTCTGTGCAATAACCGAATGTGAGCTCGCTGTCCTCTGTGAAAAGCGAGATGTCGGGTCCGGAAGAACTATGCGCGGCCGCCGCCTCGGAACGGGCCTCACCGGAAAATTCTCCGCGCAGTACCGACAAAAAGCCGCGTATTATGCATAAAAGCCCGGCGCCGCCGCTGTCGACGGTGCCAGCCTCCTTTAAGACGGGCAGCAGATTCGGAGTATCTTCGAGCGCGCGCGAAGCGCCCTCTTCATAGAGCGCAAAATAGTCCTTTACCGTAGCGCCCTCGGGAAGGTTTTCGCGGGCGTAGCCGGCCGCAAGGCGCATGACCGTGAGCATGGTGCCCTCAACAGGGTCGGACAGCGAGGCATAGGCCTGCTTTACGCCGCAGTCGAACGCCTCGATAAAGTCGGAAACGTCAGCGCTCGACTTGCCTGCAAGGCTGCCGGCTATGCCCGAAAACATCTGCGAGAGAATGACGCCCGAATTGCCGCGCGCCCCGAGGAGCATGCCGCGAGCCGCGTGCTCGGCCACTTCCCCCACACCGCCGGCGCAGTCCTTGGCAAGTTTGGCGCCGCCCGACAGCGTGGACACCATATTGTCTCCCGTATCGCCGTCGGGAATGGGGAATACATTGAGCTCGTTTATTTCGTCTGCCGACGCCCTGAGGTTTGCAAGTCCACCGTCAAGAAGGGCGGAAAATTGTGCTCCGCCGATCGCGCTTTCGATCATAATTCTCTCCGAAGTAAAATTTTTGTTTCATTACAGGGCTGCGGGCGCAACGAAACGCGGGGCGGCCTTTGTGGCTGCCGCGCCGCTCATTATGCGTGCCGAACAGGCACCGTAACTATAATATATCATACCTGCGCCGTATTTTCAACAAAAAAGCCGTATTCTGTATTCAATTCGACACATTGAGCTATAAAATTAATTGTATTTCCCTTAATTTTTTCACAAAAACATAAACTGCGTATAAATATTTATATTAAAGTGAACTGTTTTATGCCCGGTTTGCCGTACTTAAGGCGGTCGGCCCTTAAAAATTAAGCTTCAATATGCATTCTTTACGGCGCACAGAGTACCTTATCAGCCCCTCCTCGCCTTGCAAAAGTTTTACCGCGGTGAGCGATCGGCAGGCGTGGGTCGCGATATAGTAGACGCCTTCGGTCGCATCCATGCAGCAGGAGTACTGCGTGTAAAAGTCGCCCGAGGGCGTGCGGCAGGCGCCGCGGGTAACGTTTACGCTGCCGAGAATGTGGAAAAACTGGCTGACCGCATTTTCGCCCGTAAGCCCCGCGGGAGCGTTGGCGCGCACGAACGCGGCGCGCACGAAACGCGAAGAGGAAGAAAAATCGCCCGGAAGACCTATCGCACCGAAGCCCGCGCCGTAAGGACGGAGCGCGGGACCGCAGAAGAGGTTCTGAGGCTCGGCCGCGGAGAGCGACATATAGTTTGCGAGGTTATGCGCATGATATGAAAACGGCGGATTGTTGGTGAGCACGCCGATGTCGTTTTCGTAGATATGCATGCCGTCTTCAGTACATTCTGCAGTGAAGGCGCAGTCTTTATCGGCGACCAGCCAATGCAGCTCTGCCGGTGGCATATCGGGCGCAAAGCGTTCGGGCGTTATATTTATGCGGCCGAACTCACGCTTTGCCTCCGCCGCCGAACCGCAGGCTGATAGAATGTACGGTATGAGCTGATACTGAGCGAGATTGACCCTGCCCTCCCGCCGAGGGAAGAAACGGGCGTTGCCGACAAAATTGAGCCCTGCCATGCACAAACCGCAATCGTTCATGCCGTCAAAATATAGCGGAAAACCGCCGATCACAATGGCGGCGCCTATTATCGGACGGGCTGCGCGCGCGATATCAGAAATGCCGAAATCGAAGCCGCGAGGAGATATTACCACCTCCGCGGGATAAAATTCCGCCGCGTCGAGCGTGCGGCCGAAATAAAAATTCTTTGGTCTGTAAGTTATTGCCGTGCACATATATATGCATTATGCCCACATAATGCATATAGTATGCCACGCACAGTACTGCGCATAATTTACACAAATGCGCCGCCGCGTTACAACAAGCAACGCGGCGGCGCATTATAAATGAGGAGGTATTGTTACAGCTCAACCAAGAGAGGTAAGCTCTCCCGTGGTCAGATCATACTGCCAGACAGCCGTGGGATCGTCATAATTTTCGTTGGCCACCCAGAGCACGGTCTTTTGGGTGAGGTTGTAGACTGCGCTGTGCACGGTCACGCCGCCACCGCCGTTCCACGTTCTCCTGCCGACGGCCTGAAGGATATCCATTGCCGCCTGTTCGTCCTCTACCACTCCGCCCACGGCCGAGAGCGCGGAGTTTATGTAGTCGTAGCGGTCCACGCCCTGCGCAACGTCGTCGGCCTCGCCGTCGTAATAGCCGGGAGTGACGAGGAAGTTGGTTATCGCCTGGAACCTGAATGAAGAGCCCTCGAGCATCTCGTCATACATGGGGTCGTCGTTGTAGATAACGTTGAGCGTACGCGCAGTACCGTCGTTATCCTCGGAGTCGGTCACTCCCTCGGCGGGCACCCACTCCAGAATGGCGCTCCTGCCGCTCGCGTCGGCGATCATATAGTGAAAAGACGTGTTTGCAGAGTCGTGAAGGTTGTAATTTTGTATGAGCTCGACAGCTTCGTCAACGTCGTCGGCATAGTCGAGCACGAGACGGAGCATCGTGGTGGAAGTGATATTATCCTTTGCCGCGTCCTGCTGGTTGGTAGACACAGTCTCCGCACCCTGATACGACATGAAGATACCGCAGCTTACGCCCGCGTCATTGATTCCGTCGAGCGGGGCAAAGGGCGAAGCGAGGCAGGTGACTTTATTCAGGAGCCCCTCTACGTCCTCGTTGATATCCATGCCGACATAGTTCAGGTCTACCGTGGAAAAGGACTTGTGCCTGCCCTCGCCGGGGTCGCACATGGTGAGACATACGTTAGTCTTATCGAAATCGTAGTTTCTGCCGAAGAGAATATCGCCGTTTTCTGCCTTAGCGATGAATGACGAGCAGCCGATATCAGTTTCACCTATCTCTATATCGATAAGGCCGCGGGTGATATTGCCGGTTATGAAATCTATAAGTTCGCTGTCGCTGGAGGCGCCGCCCTGAGCGAGGAAATCGTCGAAGTAGAAGCCGCCCTGCACCTCCATGCTGTACACGGAGCCCTCGTTATTTTCGTCGTTGCGGCCGCGCAGGTGCGTGAAGCTGCGCACGGTTGCTATCTCGTCTGCCCATACCACCGCGAACGTCACGAACAGGCAGCCTGCTACAAGAATGATTGCGGCGAGCACTATACACAGCACGCGCCACCAGATTTTACGCTTTTTTTTAACAGTTTCCATTTACCTTTTTTGTTCTCCTTTAAAATACGGAATGTGCCCCGGAAGGGGCGCTTTTGAGCGGCGGCTAAGCGCCGCAGATTTACCTGCCGTTCTTTAAAAGTCCTTTGTAATACGACTCGAGGTTTGCGGCGATTGACGAGAGCGACTTATATAAAACCGCCCTGTCGGCATCGGTAAGATCCTTGCCGGCAAAGTCTGCCGCCGCCGTAGCGCGCACGTTTATAAATCCGCACAGCTTTTTGCCCTCTTCGGTGAGCGAAATTTCGGCGTTGTACGCCCCTGCGGGATAGGTTATGTACCCCTTCTGCTTTAAAAGAGAGAGCGCGCGGGAAATTGCCGCCTTATCTTCGGACGTGAGCCTGCAAAGCTCCACCGCAGTGACGGGTGCAAGCCCCGCAAAGTATATGCACATGACGTGTATGGCCTTAAGCCCGTAGGATTCCATCTCGAACAGTTTTATCTTCTGCACGAGCTTTCCGAGCTTTAAAACCGTAACGGTGAAATTTTCAAACCTGTCGTCCATGTCCTCCACCTCTTTGGTATGCCGCAGGCGCGGGTAAATCTGTAATGCCGCAGGCGCGGCAAAAAAATTGATTAATCAACAACGGTGATTATAGACCCTTAATTTGCGCTTGTCAAATAAAATTTGTTGAAAACTCAACAAATTTTATTTTTTTCGGCAAAAACCAAAAGACAGACGGTATGCCGCCGGCGGACATGTGCGCACCTTTAACGCCTTAAAAAAAACGGGATGCGCGGCGGAAAATTCCGCCGCGCATCCCGTTTTGGAGGTTGAATAACATATAACAGGCCATAATGACGCTGTTTTACAATCATTTTTTATACAGGCCCCGTATACAAGCCGTCGTTTACAGCATTACATGCCTACATATTCATAATCGTCAAGATCGGAAGGAAGTTCACCGGCCGCGCTGTCGGTGCTTAAAAACCAACTGTCGATATCCATATCGTACGTAACCGACACGGAAGCGCCGTTTGCAGTGGCGCTGTAGCCGAAGCTGGCGTCGACAGACGTTCCGTAACCGAGCAGAACGCCGCTCTCCTTATCGAAGTCGAGGTAGATGTCGCAGTGACCGAAATCGGTGTTGTCGGCTATGACTTCAAGGCCGAGATCGGAACCGAGAGCACCCGCGATCTCTTCGATGGCTTCACCGTAAAGCTCAGCCCAGCCCTGCGCGCTCAGGCTTATTTTTACTTTGAAAGATGAGCTCTCATCAACATAGGCTGCCGCTCCGACAGTTTCAAGCGCTTCGAGCGCGGGAGTTATATCGACAAACGCATCGGAGCCGCCTGTCTGGAAAATGTCGCCGAACACCGAGCTGTAGTCGAGTTTTATCTTGTTTGCCTGAGAATAATCCGTACCGCCGCCGCTCATGCTGAAGGCGCCGTCGAGATAAAAGTAGTTTTCGTCGTTGTAACTTGCGCCGTCCAAGGAAATGCTTACGTCCTGCGCCTCCATGCCGGGGATAGCCATATCGACAGTCATATTATAATTCATGTTGCCCGAACCGCGCACCGAGGGACCCGTTTCGCTGTTGGCAAGACTTATGACATGATCATAATTAACATTCATGCCCATATCCATACCTACGGTCTGGCCTTCGGCGCTCATCTCAATGCCTGCGACAACATCGCCCGAAGCATTGTAGCGGGCATTGTAGCTCCAGCCGCTTGCACTGCTGTCGCCGAGAAGGTCGTCAGAAGTTTTTGAAGCGTATTCGCGCAGAGTAGTCAGCTGCGTTTCCGTGGCCTGAGCAGAATAGTCGCCGTCGATCAGGACTTCTCTGCCGTCGCCGCAGGCGGAAAACGCCGACACTGATAGTGCCAACCCCGCCGTGACAGCCAATGTCAACAATGTTTTTGCCAATTTTTTCATATACATCCCCCTCTGCCGCACTTATATTTCTATTGTACGGCAAACTTTTTTTGCAAAGCATGGTCTGCTCTGCAACTATATTATACTACACGGCAGACGGCCGTGTCAATACCAAAAAAACGGGCAAGGTCTGAAATTAATAAACGCGCGGCGCGCGGCGGAAAAACCGCCGCGCAGCGCGATTTTATTCAAATAATATAAATTTTACCTATCGCTTTCGGAATAATTCTCAGTATGCCCTTGCAAAAATGACCATGTGTTTGGCCTTTCTGCCGCATACGGCACAGGTTTCGGCCGTTTCGCCCTCGGCATAAACCCTGGCGGTGGCGGCTGTTTCGGCCTTTATTCTATCTTCGCACTCGCGGCAGCCGCACCAGCCCGTCTTTACGAAGTTGCCACCCTCAACTCCTGCAAGAATGCCCGCTATGTCATTTGCGTACACTATACGCTTGTCGCGCCTTGCCCTTGCCGCCTCCAGCATATCCTTCTGCACGGTTTTTAACAGTTCCTGCGTGGCTTCTGCAATGCCGTCGAGAGCGCACTCCGACTTTTCCAGCTTATCCCTGCGGAAGATGAGCGCCTTGCCCGCCTCTATATCGCGAGGTCCGAGCTCTATGCGCAGAGGAACGCCCTTCATCTCCCACTCGTTGAACTTCCAGCCGGGGGAGTTATCGGTATCGTCGAGCTTTACCCTTATGCCCGCAGCCTCGAGCTGTGATTTAACTTCGGCGCACTTTTCCATGACGCCCGCCTTTTTGGCGGCTATGGGAACGATAACTGCCTGGACGGGTGCGACAGCGGGGGGCAGGCACAGGCCGCGCTGGTCGCCGTGCGCCATTATGAGAGCGCCTATGAGCCTTGTGGAAACGCCCCAGCTTGAGGTATAGCAATACTTAAGCGAACCGTCTTTATCCAGGAACTTTACGTCGAACGCCTTGGCAAAGTTCTGGCCGAGGTAGTGCGACGTGCCCGCCTGCAGACTCTTGCCGTCGTGCATCATTGCCTCCATGCCGAAAGTGGCCACGGCGCCCGCGAACTTCTCCTTTTCGGTCTTTTTGCCCGTTATCACGGGGATAGCCAGGCAGTTTTCGGCAAACTCCTTATAGACGTTCAGCATCTTTATGGTCTCTTCGAGCGCCTCTTCCTCGGTGGCGTGGGCGGTGTGGCCCTCCTGCCACAAAAATTCGGAAGTGCGCAAAAAAGGCCTTGTCGTCTTTTCCCAGCGCATTACGTTTGCCCACTGGTTCATGAGCACGGGAAGATCGCGGTAGGACTGTATCCACTTGGAGTACATATTGCCGAAAATGGTCTCCGAAGTGGGGCGGATGACGAGGGGCTCGGCGAGTTCTTCGCCGCCGGCGTGCGTCACCACCGCAACTTCGGGAGCAAAGCCCTCCACATGTTCCTTTTCCTTGGACAAAAAGCTCATGGGAATGAGCAGGGGGAAATATGCGTTCTCGTGCCCCGTCTCTTTAAAGCGCCTGTCGAGCTCCTTCTGGATATTCTCCCAGATGGCGTAGCCGTACGGCCTTATTACCATGGTGCCCTTCACGGGACCGTAGTCGACGAGCTTGGTCTTTAATACCACGTCGGTGTACCACTGGGGGAAATTGCTCTCTATGTCTGCGATCTGATTTACAAACTGGTTATCGTTTGCCACAAAAAGTACCTCTGTAAATAATGTTATAGCTCTTTAAAGTATATCACATCGATCTGCGGGCGGCAAATGTTTTGCGCCCCGAGATATAAACACGCCAAAAAGATTTTGCGCAAGATAAGAGATTTTGCCGCGAATATACTTGTGTTTGGGCGGCTTAAAATGTATAATATAATGGACTATGGCTAATATGGATATCAGAAAACTTAAGAGCGGGACGGACGTCCGCGGCGTTGCCTCACCCATTCTGGGCAGAAAAGTTACCTTGACGGGCGAGGCCGTGGAGCGCATTGCGCGGGCTTTCTGCTCCTGGCTGACTTGCAGGACGGGCAAAGATACCCTTAAAATAGCGCTTGGCAACGACAGCAGGATAACTGCTGCCGAACTTGTTGCCGCCTTTGAACGCGGAGCCGCGAAGAGCGGCGCAGAGGTCTGCTACACCGGCCTCTCGTCCACCCCCTCCATGTTCATGATATTGCAGGACAAAAAACGCGGCTATGACGGATCGGTGATGATAACGGCCTCGCACCTGCCCGCAGACAGGAACGGGCTGAAGTTCTTTACGCCCGAGGGCGGGCTTGAGAGCGCCGAAGTTGACGAGATACTCGACATTGCCGCGGAGGAAAAGTTCACCGGCGGCGCGGGAAAAGTGCATGAAGATTACTTCATGGACGAGTACAGCGCGCAGCTTGCGGAGCGCGTGCGGAAAGCGTGCGGAAGCGAAAGGCCGCTGGAGGGCAAGAAGATAATAGTAGACGCGGGCAACGGCGCGGGCGGATTTTTTACCGAAAAGGTGCTAAAGCCGCTGGGCGCGAACACCGACGGAAGCTTATATCTCGAACCGGACGGAACCTTCCCCCACCATGCGCCCAACCCCGAAGACAAGACGGCGATAGAGACATTGAAGCGCGCCGTGCTTGAAAACCACGCAGACCTGGGCATAATATTCGACACAGACGTCGACCGCGCGGGCGCAGTGGACGTCAAGGGCGAGGAGATAAACCGCAACAGGCTAATAGCGCTCATTTCCGCAAGGCTGCTCGCAGAAAAGCCGGGCACTATCGTCACCGACTCGGTGACGAGCGACGGACTGACGAAATTTATCGAGGAACGCGGAGGCAGGCACCACCGCTATATGCGCGGCTACAGGAACGTTATAGACGAGTGCAAACGGCTGAACGAGGCTGGCGAATACTCCCCCCTCGCCGTGGAGACATCGGGCCACTGCGCGTTTAAAGACAACTACTTTTTGGACGACGGGGCGTACCTCGTCACCGAGATACTGATAATACTTTCAGACCAGCTGAAAAAAGGACAGAGGCTTGCCGACCTTATAAAAGGGCTTGAGGAACCCGCAGAGGCAGCAGAAATCCGGCCGCAGATAAACTGCGACGATTTCAGGGAATACGGAGCAAAGGTGCTCGAAGAAGTCGAACGCGCCGCAGAGAATATAGAGGGCGCGGCCATTGCGCCGAACAACTACGAGGGCATAAGGCTCAACTTCGACAGGGAGCACGGCGACGGCTGGATACTCATCCGCATGAGCCTGCACGAAGCCATTCTGCCGATCAACACCGAGAGCCGGAGCGCGGGCGGCTGCAAGAAGATGGCCGCGGCGCTGCTTTCGATGATAAAAAAGTTCGACAAAGTGGACTGCTCCCTTTTGGAAAAATACATAGAGAGTTAAAATATGCACAACTGCGGCGCACAATGCGCCGCCGCAACTCACCGCAAGACAAGAACGCATACGGCGGCACACGCCGTATCGTTACGAACGCATTATTTTTAAGGAGAATTTGAGATGTCTGTTCAGCAGAAAAGCGTAGACACGATAAGGATTATTTCGGCAGAGGCCATTCAGAAGGCAAATTCCGGACACCCCGGCATGTGCATAGGCGCGGCGCCGATAGGATTTGAACTCTTCAGCGACTTTTTGAGATTCAGTTACACGAACCCCAAATGGGACAACCGCGACAGGTTTGTGCTCTCTGCAGGGCACGGCTCGATGCTTTTATACAGCCTTTTGAACCTATTCGGCTACAATGTTTCGATGGACGACATAAAGAATTTCCGTCAGCTCGGCTCCAGAACGCCCGGCCACCCCGAATACGGCAAGACGGAGGGCGTTGAGACTTCCACCGGCCCCCTCGGGCAGGGACTTGCCAACGCCGTGGGCATGGCCGTCGCCGAGGCGCACCTTGCGGCGCGCTTCAACAAACCCGGCTATCCCGTGGTCGACCACTTCACATACTGCCTTTGCGGCGACGGCTGCCTGGAAGAGGGCATAGGCTACGAAGCTTGCTCGTTTGCCGGCACCCAGAAGCTGGGCAAACTGATACTTTTATACGACAGAAACAATATTACCATCGAAGGCAAGATAGACTGCACCTTCAGCGAAGATATTCCCACAAGGTTTGCCGCGCAGGGCTGGCAGGTGATACGCGTGAACGACGCGAACAATCTGTTTGCGCTGAAAAGCGCGATAAAGCGCGCTCAGAGCGACCTTACGCGCCCCTCTGTAATAATATGCCAGACCGTGATAGGCTACGGCTCGCCCCTTGCCGACTCCGCCGATTCGCACGGCGCGCCCCTCGGCGAGGAAAACGTTAAAAAGACCAAAGAGTTCTTCGGCTGGACGGAAGAGCCCTTCACCGTGCCCGCGGACGTAAAGGCATACTGCAAAAAAATAGCCGACTCCAAACTTAAGTACGAGCGTGACTGGAACGAGATGTTCGCGCGGTACGAAAAGGCCTACCCCGTGTTTGCGGCGCTTTATAAACAGTTTATGGGCGGCGCGCCGCACGACATACAGAACCTTGAGGGACTTTTCGAGTTCGACAAGCCCGAAGCGACGAGGGCAAGCGGCGGCAAGGTGCTTGCGCGCATTTCGCCCGTAATGGCAAACATAATTTCCGGCTCGGCCGACCTTGCCCCCTCCACCAAGACGGAGCTCAAGGGCGCGGGCTATTTCACGCCCGACAACAGGCTGGGACGCAACATTCACTACGGCATACGCGAGCACGCCATGGCGGCGATATGCAACGGCATACAGCTGCACGGCGGACTGCAGGCGCTGTGCTCCACATTCTTCTCATTTGCAGACTATATGAAGGCGGGCATACGCATGAGCGCGCTCATGAACATACCCGTGATATACGTTTTCACGCACGACTCCATAGGCGTGGGCGAAGACGGACCTACGCATCAGCCGATGGAACAGCTGATATCTCTCCGCTCCATACCGAATATTAAGGTTTTCCGCCCCTGCGACGGCAGGGAGACGGCGGCGGCGTACGTTTCGGCCCTCTCGGGCTCCTGCCCCACCGCCATCATACTCACCAGGCAGAACCTGCCGCAGTACCCCGGCACGGGACTGAAGGCGCTGCGCGGCGCGTATGTGCTCTCCGACTGCGAGGGCACACCCGACGCGATACTCATAGGCACGGGCTCGGAAGTTGAGATATGCATGGGCGCGAAGGACCTGCTCACCGAAAAGGGCAAAAAGGTGCGCGTGGTATCCATGCCCTGCATGGAAGAGTTTGAAAAACAGAGCGACGAATACAAGGAGAGCGTGCTGCCCCGCAATGTGAGGGCGCGCGTATGCGTTGAGGCCGCCTCCCATTTTGCATGGTACCAGTACAGCGGCGACTGCGGCGAGGTGGTGTGCATGAAGACGTTCGGCACATCCGGCCCTGCAAAGCAGCTGTTTGAATACTTCGGTTTCACCAAGGAGAACGTGGCCGCGGCCGCAGAGCGCTCTATGGCGAAAGTCGAGGCGCTCATAAAAGAGATAAAGAGCAACTGAAAATAAAACTGAAAATAAAAAAGACTGCCGC
>DVHB01000080.1 GCA_018712405.1 Candidatus Coproplasma stercoripullorum | reverse complement strand
CCGCCTTTATCGGCGGGCGCCGCCCGAATATCAGGCGCCCCTGATTTTATTTTATGAGCTTTGTGCGCATTGCGTTGAGTACTGCGACGAGCATGACGCCGACGTCGGCAACCACCGCAAGTATCAGCGGGAAGCCGGCTATTACTATGCCGAGCACCATTATGGCGAGCTTTACCACAAGCGAGCCTATGATGTTCTGGAACACTATCGAGCGGGTGCCCTTTGCTATCTTCTTTGCCTTGGGCAGAAGCTCGAGATTGTCGGTGACGAGCACGACGTCGCTCGCCTCTATGGCCGCGTCAGAGCCCACTTTGCCCATAGACACGGCGCAGTCGGCCGCCGCCATCACGGGCGCGTCGTTTATGCCGTCGCCCACATACACGAGCTTGCCGCGCTCCTTGAGCCTTTCCGCCGCCTCCAGCTTGCCGTCGGGCAGAAGCCCCGCCTCGTAACCGTCGAGTCCGACTTCCTCCGCCACCGACTTTGCCCGTGCGGGATTGTCGCCGGTGAGCATGGTGCAGTAGGTTACGCCCTGGGCCTTGAGGGCGGCTATCGCCTGCTTTGCACCCTCCTTTACGCCGTCGCCTATCTCTATGCTGCCAACAAACCTGCCGTCCGCCGCGACGTATATCACGGTATATACGCTGTCGGCCGCAACAAACTGCACGCCGTTCTCCCGCATGAGCTTCGCGTTGCCGCACAGGACCGTCCTGCCGCCTATTACGCACTTTACGCCGCGGCCGGCTATCTCTTCGGCATTTTCGGCCGCATACTGCGCGGGGATATCCTTAAACGCAACGGCTATGGGATGCGATGAGTACTTCTCGGCCGCCGCGGCAAGCGAGAGCGCCTCCTGCGAAGTGTATGAAACCACTTTGAACGACCCCTCGGTTATGGTACCCGTCTTGTCGAACGCTGCCACGGTCACATTTGCCAGCTCGTCGAGGCAGGTGGAGCCCTTTACAAGTATGCCGGACTTTGCCGCGCGGCCTATGCCGCCGAAGTACGAAAGGGGCACGGAGATGACGAGCGCGCAGGGGCAGGATATTACCAGGAACGACAGCGCCTTTTTTATCCACTCATAATATGTCGCCCAGAGATATGCGCCGTTTACCGCGCATATTATCGTCGGAACGAGCGCCGCGACGACGAGAGCCGCCGCGCACACCGCGGGCGTGTAGTACTTTGCAAACTTGGTTATGAACTTTTCGGGCGCGGCCTTCTTTGCCGTGGAATTTTCCACGAGGTCGAGTATCTTTGCCACCGCCGAATCGGCGTATTTGCGTACGACCTTCACCTCGAGCACCTTTGAAATGTTTATCGCGCCCGAGAGTATCTCCTGCCCTTCTTTTACGTCCATGGGCAGAGATTCGCCGTTTAAAGAGCGCATGTCGAGCGAGCTCTCGCCCTTTACTATAACGCCGTCCGCGGGCACCTTTTCGCCCGCCTTTATGAGTATTACGTCGCCCGGTTCAAGCTCCTCGGGGCGCACAACTATCTGCTGCCCGTCCTTTAGGAGAGTGGCGCTCTCGCTCTTCAAGTCCATGAGCTGTGTTATGGAGTTGCGCGAGGAGCCGACGGCTATCGACTGCAGCAGTTCGCCCACCTGGTAGAGAAGCATTACCGCCACGCCCTCGTATATGCCGTCGCCCGACACAACGCCCAGGACTATGGCGGCGACGGAAGCTATCGTCATCAAAAAGTTTTCGTCGAAAATGCGGCCCTTAGAGATGTTTTTGCACGTATTCCACAGCACCTCCCAGCCCACGGAGATGTACGACACGGCAAAAAGCGGATAGGAGATTATCACGCCGATATCTCCGCCGACGAAGGAGAGCACTATGGCGGGGACGAAGAACACCGCCGAGATTATTATCTGTATTATCTCCCTTAAATGCTGTCTGAACAGGCTCTTGGGTTTCTGCTTTACGCTCGCGCCCTCCACTATCTCCACGTCCTCGAAGCGGGAGATCTCATAAACGGCCTTATCGAACGCGGGCGCGCTTTCACACTTCAAAATTACCGTCATGTTCATGAAGTCAACGGTGGCGCTCACACCCTCGATTTTGTTGAGTATCTCTTCAAGCTCCCTGCCGCAGTTGGCACAGCACAGGTTCTTTATTCTTATCTTTCTCTCTCCGGAGAGATCGCGCCGTACGGCAGTTTTAGGAGCGGGCTCGACCACGCGCACCTCTTCAAAGCCGCTGCAGCACTTTTTTACCTCTTCCGCAATCCCGTCGTCGTCGCAGTCGAAGCGCACTTTCTGCGAGATGAAGTCTACAGAGGCGTTCTTCACGCCCTTTATGGCGGCTATCATCTCCTCGAGCTCTGCCGCGCACGAGGCGCAGTCGATATTCTCGAGCTGTATCTCCCGCCTGCACGCCGCGCCGCACTTTTCGTCATGCTTATTCCAGTGTTCATGTTCATGCTCATGGCCGCAGCAGCAATGCTCATGGCCATGCTCATATCCATGCTCATGTCCGCAATGTTCATGAGTATGGCCGTGTCCATGCCCGCAGGCACAGCCGTTTTCGCCGCCCTTTGCGGCGGGGGCGCCCTCCGCCACTTTCACATTCTCAAACGAGTTGCACCTTCTTGCCACCTCGGCGGCAACCTCGTCGCTGTCGCACTCGAAGCGCACCTTCTGCGCCATAAAGTCGACCGAGGCCTCTCTCACACCCTTTATCTTTGAGATTATCTCTTCAAGTTCTGAAGCACAGGCGGCGCAGTCGAGCCCCTCCACCTTAAATACCTTATTCATGGTGCAGATGCTCCTTTGCCGCCTGTATCATGGCCATTATATGGTCGTCGTCCACCGAATATAAAATATTTTTGCCCTCGCGGCGGGACTTGACTATCTTGTTGAGTTTTAGCGTGTTCAGCTGGTGAGAAACGGCGCTCTGGCCTCCGCCCACGGCCTTTGTTATGTGCTCCACGCACAGCTCTCCCGCGGAGAGCGCCAGAAGTATTTTAAGGCGCGAGGGCTCGCTTATGGCCTTGAAGCGCGCCGCCATCACGGAAATTTCGTCCTCCGACGGCATGGCCGCGAGCGCGGCCTTTATTACGCCCTCGTGCTGCTCGGGCGTATTGCAAGCGTTTTTCATTCTGCCTGCCTCCTTACATATGAATGATTAATCATATGATAATATATATTTACGAGTTTGTCAAACATCTGACGTATAAAGTTCTGAAAAATTTTTCGCCGAAATATTTAAAAAAATGCCGTCCGAACGCAAAAATGCGTTCGGACGGCAAACAATATACAACTTTAAGTTTTAATTTTTAACGGCTGCAAATACGCCGGCAAGGCCTGCAAGCACGCCGCCTATGGCAGTCAGCCATGCACCGGCCGCAGGAGCATTTTCACCAGAGAAAAGATCGCCTATCGAGCCGCCTCCGAGCTTATCGCAGAAGGTGAACGACGTAATGATGCTCACAACGCCGCAAACCACGCAGACAATAGCCACTATCACGAGAATGAACCTGAACAGCTTCCAGCCGAGCACTTTGCATATGCCCGCAAGCACGGTAGTTGCGCCCGCAAGTATGACGGTAAGTATTGCAAACGACGCCATAGCCTTGAACGACCCCGCAAGCTCTGTATCCAGGCCGTCGAATGTGTCAAACAACTCCGAAAGCTTCGTGCCTTCCGTAGTGCTGTTGCCGAGCACCGTCACCGTAGTGTTGATCCAGTCGATGCATATACCCACGATAGCGAGCACGAGCATTACGACCAGAACGAGCAGTGCAATCAGTCCGACTTTGCTGCCGCTCTTCTTTTTAGCCATAAAATTCCTCCTTATCCAAAATTTATTAAGTGCGCGCCGCAACTTAACGGCGCATGCCTCTTGTAAGTATTCTACACCACATTGCCGGATAAGTCAAGAGCAAAGTAATTTAAATAGTTTTATAAGGAAACCAAAGGATTTTACGTTAAAATTGCAATATACGGCATCTATAAAGCAATCAATGGTTAAAGCTCAATATTTTACAAGTTCAAACCCGTCCGCGACCCCATCAAACGCACCTCCTTTGATATCTGCCCCGGCGGGGACTTCGGCATGCGCGAGCGATGAACAGCCGTAAAAAGCATCTCTCCCCACATAATCGACGCTCGCAGGCAGATAAACTTCTTTTAAATCGTCGCATCCAAAAAATGCATTGCCGCCAATGCGCGTAACAACGCAGTCCGTATCGAACTCTATCGCAGTCAGTTTGGGAGAATACGTCAATTGCGACACGTTAAAAAAGTTAGACGGGATCTCCGAAACATTTTCGCCGATTTTCAGCACGATACCGCCTCCCGCCGTGCCCGCATTATAAAACACATTATAACAGTCGCCGGCATTTGCGGCGTCATACAGCACTTCTTCGAGCGCCGTACAGAAACCGAATGCCTCCGTCCCGATATATGTTACGTTTACGGAAATATTCACCGACGCCAGGGACGAGCAGCCCCTGAATGCGCTTTCTCCTATGCTTGTGATATTTTTACCCAAAACCACGCTTAATATGAAGGAATTATTTTCAAAAGCTCCGTCACCTATCGCCGAAACGGGCAACCCTTCATACTCTTCCGGGATGACAATATTCTCTTCGGCAACGCCCTCTGCAATACCCGTAACAATATAGAAACTGTAATCTGACGAAAGTTTATATGTAAGGCAATCTGTCACCGGTTCATCCGGTTCTTCAGGTTCTTCGGGTTCTTCGGGTTCTTCGGGTTCGGACGGCATCTCATAACTGTCGCCGCAACGGATGCAAGTATAAACAATATACTCATCCGACTGAGACGTTACCTCGTAATCGTGCCCGAGGGAGTCGACGTAACCGTCCCTGTAACTGTCTCCGCAACAGGAGCAGACGTATTCGGTATACCCTTGCTCCGTACAGGTAGGTTCATGTTCGGTTGCGGCATATTCATGGTCCGTCTTCGGGATTTCGCGGCTTCGGTATTCGTCGCAGCGCGTACAGTAACTTATCTCCTCGCCGTATTGCGAACACGTCGCCTCCGTCACCGTTTCCCATTCGCCGTAATCGTGCCCGAGGGAATCGACGTAACCGTCCCTGTAGCTGTCTCCGCAATAGGAGCAGACATGCTCGGTATACCCTTGCTCCGTACAGGTAGGTTCATACACATTTTCGCAATACAGGTGGTCAGTAGCGGGCAATACTTCACTTTCAACATTTTCGCACACTGAACAGTACCTTACGCGTTCGCCCGACGACTGGCACGACGGCACGGCTATATATACCCATTCACCGTACTCATGGCCGAGTGAACCGACAATATCGTCTTTATAGCTGTCGCCGCAATTAGAACAGATATATTCGGTATATCCATCCTCAGTACATGAAGGTAAATGCACCTCCCCGGAATAGGAGTGTCCCGTGGCAGGCAGCGTCTGGCTTTCGACCGTTTCACACACCGAGCAATATCTGACCCGCTCGCCGGAATCCACGCACGACGGCACGGCAATATAAATCCATTCGCCGTAACTGTGGCCTTTTTCAGGCATATATGAATTTTCAGCGATGTAACTGTACCCGCAACTCATGCATACATACTCGACATATCCCTGCGAAACACAGGTACTTACAATTACGAACGGCTTATAATCATGCTCAGGCGGTATAGCTTGATTTTCGACAAAGCCGCACGTTTTACAATGCCGTACCTGTTCGCCCTCATTTTCGCAGGAGGCAGGCGTTACCGTCTCCCACTCTCCGAAATCATGCGGCAGCTGAGGCGTATAAGTAATTTCCCCTATATCTCCGCATACGGAGCATTCGCCTACAGTATACCCCTGCTCTGAACATGTAGGTTCAACTACGGTGTAAACATAATCATGCCCCTGAGAAGGGATTTTTACTTCCGAAGGCGACAGTTCGGTTGCCGCATCCTCGTCGGCAAAATATTTGCCGCACCCGGAGCATATCCAATAAGCTATATTGCCGTCCTCGGTGCACGCCGCCGCCGTCGAAGCAACATAAGAAAGGTCGTGTACGTGCTGGTCGGGAGAATTTCCTCCCTGATCTTCATTGTCGCCGCCTGAAGGTTCATCGCCGTCCGAAGGGTCCTCTCCGTCCGAAGGGTCCTCATCATCTGAAACATCATCGTCTTCCGACGGCTGTTCCTGCGTTCCTTCCCCGTCAGAATCGCCCGTCTGATCTCCGCCCGGAACAATAATTCCCGGATCGTCAGGTACTTGCGTTTCACCGGTTGCAAAACAGGCAGAAAAGCAAAATGCCGACGCTGAAACAGCGACGGCTACCAACAAGAGGGCAAGTGATTTAATGTGCATACGCTACATCTCCTTTGTGAAAAAATTTTTCAGCACGCGCATCGGTTCCCCTGTCAGAACAGTTGCTTCAGCACATGCTTTTACCCAAAATTTATATTACTTTTTGCCTCACGTTTTTATCGGCTGTATCAATCTGCCGATATAAAACTTAACGCTTCGCCCATGACCGTTTCGTCCTCTTCGCATACGGCGGCGTAGTCTATAGAAGAAAAAAACTTCTCCTTTTCATCTCTGTCCATTTCGTTTGCCCTGCCGACGGCGGCCGCAAGCTCTCTGAGCAGCTTTTCGGCGGCAAAGGTGTTGTATGGATTGTGCCCCTTCCCCCGGCACAGCACAGTTTTTACGTTCGGACTGTCTGAAGCGGAATATGCCGAACATGCAAGGGGAACCATTTCGTCCTCGTCGCCGTGAAATATGAGCGCCGGCACGCCGCTGAGCGCCACCTGCCGTGAAGCACTGAGGTCAGCATATTTGCCGAAGAACATATGTGCTGCCATACATACAAACGGACGCAGAATTTTCGCCAAAGTTTTTCCGATAACCGGTGCAGCGCCATGCCTCACCATATACGAAGGCCGCTCGGGCGCCGAAAAAGCGACAATTCCGTCAGGCATTACATATGGCGCCGCGCACAACGCGGAATATGCGCCCATACTATGCCCCACTATGTAGATCTTAAAATTTTTTAGCCTGTTATCCGACCTCGCGAACTTTACCGCGGCAATCAGCGCGCGCGTAGAAGCCTCCATCCCACGCATACTTCCGCCGTCCGAAAGGCCGCATCCCGCGCAGTCGAAAGCAAGCACGGCAAAACCGTGATCGCAGAAATATGCAATTTCTGTAGTATAGGCACAATGTCCCGGTCCCATGCCGTGCGAGAATATGACGAGCGCCCCGGCCGAAGAGACATCCGCGCGCGAATAGAGATAACCGCGCAAAAGCGTTTTTTTATCGTAAGTTTTCACGGGGACAGCGCTCAACGAAAAATCTTCGGCGGAAAAATATCTCAAATCTTTATTTTTGTCGAACCTGCCGCCGAACGCCTTATTTTGTGCATAAAAGGCAAGCGCCGTCAGAGCGACGAAGACGGCAAACAAAGCGCCGAACTCGATAAATATTATAATTAAATAAATCGGCATAAGCAAACTATTTGAAGCTGAATTTCAGCCAATCTCAAAATTTTTTAATTTCCACCGATAAAACGGGCGACAAAAAGCCGCCCGCACTATGGAGTCATAGTTATTTTATTTTTCTTCAGAGGGGTAATAGATGAATTGCTCAGGACCCGTATCGCGCATTAAAAGATGCTTGCTTTTATATTTAAATAAAAGCAGGAGCGTTAAATACAGGTCGCCTATGCACCCTCCGAAGTGTATGCCGAGCACCAGTATAATTACCGCATAATATGTATGGTTCACAAAATACAGTCCCGCGGCCAGAGCGCTGAAAAGCAGACTGAACACCGTGACCGGCGCAAGCAGGGAAATGAGCGCCGTTCTGCGCGAAACATATATATCGGGCACGCCGCAAAACGCGACGGTGAGCGTTATGCCGAACGTGAGCTTTCTGCCCGTGAGCAGTTTATATGCCGCACCGTGAACAAGTTCGTGCGCGATTATATATGCGATAATAATTGCACAGCATACAAGCAGCGCGATGAGATTGAAGACCATGCTTTCATCGAGGATGTCGTCAGTTGTAAGCAAGCACGGCAAAATTACAGCAAGCGCCATTATGAGCGAACCGACCGACAATATTATCCCCGTCTTCGTTGCTTTTGCATTAATGTGATATGCTTCGCGATAGCCCTCGGGCAGTTGTTCGCAAAAATTTCGGGCACGCATTCAAACGTCCAACTTAAACGATATATTTTGAATCGAGCTCGGGCGCGGAATCGATCTCGGCCTTCTTGGCCTCGTAACCATTCTTGCCGAGAAGCGCGAAAGTAGCTTTTTTGCCATTTTCAACGCCCGGCTGATTGAATGTGTTTATGTTGAGCATAGCTCCCGCATACGCCGTCTGCAACTCCAGAAGGAACATCAGCTGTCCGAGCGTGAAGGCGTTCACTTCGGGCACGTTAATTGTATAGTTCATTCTGCCCGCGCGCATGAGGGCATACGCCGTGGCCTTGTTTTCCGCCTGGATGAGTTCCTGCATTGTATGTCCGCCGAGGAAACCTACGTCAGGAATATCTTCGCAGCCGTGTGCAATGGGCATTTCGCATGCGTACTTGCCTATGGATATAAAGGTTATCACCTTATCGTAGGGGCCCTCTATATACAGCTGCACCTGTGAGTGCTGGTCGGTGACGCCCAGGCTCTTGACGGGTGTCGTACCCGCGTTTACGACATTGCCGTCGTAGTCCTCCTGCTTGCCGATGCTCTCAGCCCACAACTGGCAGTACCAGTCGGATAAAAGGCGCAGATTGTCGCAGTAGGGCATCATTACGTGGATATTTTTGCCCTGCTTCATGGTTATGTACATGAGCGCGGCGCACGCAAGCGCGGGGTTGGAGGAGATTGAGGGCTTATTGCAGAGGCTGTCCATATAGGCGGCGCCCGCAAGCATACCCTTTATGTCTATACCGAGCACGGCTGCGGGAAGAAGTCCCACCGGGCAGAGTTCGGAGAATCTGCCGCCCACGCCGTCGGGCAGGACGTACTTTTTGATCTTGCCGCCGAAGCTCTGATCTATCTTTATAAGATTTCCGCGGCTTGCGTCGGTGGTGAATATCATATTCTTAGTGAGGTCGACGCCCGCCTTGGTGAGTATATCCGAAATGATGAGGTACTGGGTCATCGTCTCCGACGTGGCGCCCGACTTGGATATGACGTTGAAACAGGTCTTTTCAGGCTCGATGACGTCTAAAAGCGACTTCATGCGCACGGGGTCAACGTTGTCCTCCACATAGAACTTGGGCGCGCCGCCGCGTGCCTTGGAGTTGAGCTCGTTATGATGAAGGTGACAGAGCGCGTTGAACACCATGGAAGGGCCGAGAGCGCTGCCGCCTATTCCCAGAACGACAAAATATTTGAAGTTTTTGCGAACTTCCTTGGCGGTGGCAAGGATATCGGCGACGATCTCCGTCTGGTTGTACGGAAGCTCCGTCCAGCCCATGAACAGCTCGTCATTGCCGCGGTTTTCGTCTACGTATTTGAAGGCCTCCTCCGCCTTGCCCTTTATAGCCCTGAGCTCGGAATCTTTGATTCCCCTTTCGCCCAGGAATTTTGCCATCATATTATTATAATCTACGGTAACGCGCATCGATTTGCGCCATTCCTTTGTTTTGTAACCCATAATTATCCTCCGGTCATTGATATGAAACGGGTACAGCCCGTCTTTTACATTATAAGCCAAATGAAGCGAGTAGTCAATAGCAGCGTCCAAATTTAACGGCTGTTTTTTGCCAAAATTTATTTTTTCCGGCCGTTTTACGTCCGTTATGCGCCAAACTTTTGCAACGCGTGCCGCGCAAACACTTTACAAAACATATGTTTGTGATGTATAATGTGATTATGGCGATTGAACTTACGGCCGACCAGATCGCGGCAGACAAGTTGATATCCGACTGGTATTTTAAGTCAGCGAGGCAGATATACGTGCTCTCGGGCCTTGCGGGGACGGGCAAGACTACGCTGCTTAAACACACGGTGTGCGACACGCTGAAGCTCGTGCCCGATGTGAGCGCGGCGTTTGTCACGCCGACGGGGAAGGCGGCGACGGTACTTATACGCCAGGGCATACCTGCCACCACGCTGCACAGGCTCATCTACCAGACGATGACGGAGGAGCGCGAAACAGAGATAAACGGGAAGTTGGTCACAGTCGAAAAGCTGGTGTTCCGCCGAAGGGAGAGCATCGACAAGGCGATAAAGCTTATCGTGCTCGACGAATTTTCCATGGTATCCGACGAAGTGCTCTCCGACATAATGCGTTTCGGCGTCAAGATGCTCGTCTGCGGCGACAACGCGCAGCTGCCGCCGGTGGAGGGGATGAACAGCTTTTTAGCTTCGCCCGACTTTCAGCTTACCACCATAGTGCGCCAGCAGGAGGGCAACCCCATCATAAAACTTGCGCGCGACGCCATTGAGGGCAAGTACATACCATGCGGCAACTACGGCGACAGGGCGTTTGTTTTGAGCGCGAGAAAACTGAAGCCCGAATACCGCAGGCGGCACTTTCTGAAGGCCGAACAGATAATCTGCGGCATAAACAAAACCAGGGCGAAGATAAACGACGAAGTGAGAAGTTACCGCGGCTTTGAGGGCCTGCCGCAGGCGGGCGAAAAGCTGATCTGCACGCAGAACAACTGGGAACAGTTCATAGACGAAGATATGCGCTACAACATGGTGAACGGCATAATAGGCTATGTACAGGACGTTCTGTACCGCGGAGAGAGCATGGGCTTTATGACCTTCCGCGCCGACTTTTTAAACGAGAACTGCCCCGAAGCAGTTCCATTTGACACAGGGATATTCGAGAACGGAACCTACCGTTACCGCCACGGCGACTATTTTGAAAAATTCGACGAGGAGGGCAACGCCACCGGGGCATTCACCCTGAACAGGTTTGAGTACGGCTATTGCATTTCCTGCCACAAGGCGCAGGGTTCGGAATTTGAGAACGCGATCGTCTTTGACGAGAGCTACGCCTTTAAAGAGGATGCAAACCGCTGGCTGTACACCGCCATCACACGCGCAAAGAATAAACTTATAATTTTAAAATAGGCTGCCGTCAAACTGCCTGTAAAAATTCGGCGGCGGGCGCAATTTTGCGCCCGCCGCCGTTTTCTTTGTTTTTTCGCTTAAATTATGCCTACTATCATGAGAACGATAGCAACGACAAACACGAGCACGAAAAGCGCCGTGAGCACCTTGACAAAGCCGCCGTGCCTGCCCGCAAAAGCGAACGCGCCGAACGCGAGGCCCAATAAAGTCACAACGCTGAGCACTATGTCGAGAATGTTCATCACATTGTCTCCTACGGTGACGTCGCTGACGATGGGCAGAAGATATGTGATGAATGCGATCACAGCCGAAACGCCGAGCGCTATAAAGCAACACAGCAGGGCGAATCCGCCGTTTCCCTTTTTATCACCCATAATAAACCTCCTTGCGGAAATTTCCGCAAATTTGCATCTGAGTGCCGCGGCGCCGACGCGCCGTAGTACACAACAGGCGGCAAAAACATGCACGCCGCCTTTCAGAATACAGTAATATTATACCCGGAAACAGAGAAAAAGTCAATGAAAGTAAAAAAATTACAATCTGCACGTGGTAATGCCATGTTAAACAGGCAATATCACGGCAGATATGCGGCAACGAATGTAATGTCCGCATTAAAAATAAAAGATAAATTTAATCAATGCCGCGAATCATAGCCGAGCATATCGGCATGTTCGCGCAGGATGTAGTTTAAAAAGCCCTCGCAGCCTTCATAAATATCGGCATATGCCCTTTCAAAATCGCGGGTGTACCACGGGTCGGCGACGTCGCGCGGGCGGGGCGTAAACGAACAGAGTTTGAACACCTTGTCGGAACAGGCGCCGCCGGCTATGCGCAGCACGTCAAACAGGTTGTTCGAGTCCATGACGAGCACGTAGTCGGCATTTATCACCTCGCGCTTTGAAAGCTGCGCGGAGATGTGCTCGCCCTCCACGCCGTGCGCGCGCAACGTTCTCGCCGCGGGGAGATATATGCTGTTCCCCTCCTCCTCGTCGGAAGTACCGCGCGAAGTTATGCAGAACGAGCGCTCAAGGCCGCGTTCTTTTACCATCTTCCTGAAAATGAGTTCGGCCATGGGCGAACGGCAGATATTGCCGAGACATACAAACACGACTGATATCACGGCGCACACCTCAGTCGGTATTTTTCAGCTTGCGCCACGAACCGCCGTCGGGGCTGTAGCTCTCGAGATAGTCCAAAAGCTCGTCTGCATCGGTAAAGTATTCATACATCTCGAGGCAGGCTTCGGCAAGAAACCGCTTATCGGCCATTTCGCGCATAAACGCCTCAAGCGTATTAAAATATCCCTGTATATTGAACATAGCGATTGCCTTTTTGTGCCTGCCTAGCTGCTTTAAGGTTATGACCTCGAAGAACTCTTCAAAGGTACCTATGCCGCCGGGGGCGATTATGAAGGCGTCGCAGTCATCCTCCATTATAGTCTTTCTCTCGGCCATTGTCTTTGTATAGGTGAGTTCGTCGCAGTCCGCAAAAATCTTTTCCACGCGTTCTTCGCGGAAAAATTCAGGGATTACGCCGTGTATAAATCCGCCGCCCGCCCTTGTACCGCGCGCCGCCGCGCCCATGACGCCCGTTGCGCCCGCGCCGAATACGAGAGAATGCCCGCGCCTCGCCATCTTTTCGGCGAGCGTTTCCACTTCTTCTATATAGATACCGTCGATATCGGCACTCGAGGCGCCGAAAATACATATTTTCATAAATTTTCCTGCTTGATATTGATTTGCCTGACATCTAAACCGATGCATGCCCGTTTTTAATATATGCGCGTCCTGCCGCGGAAACGCAAATCCGGAGCACAGGGCGCATATTTAAAACGACTGCCGCCTATTTATTATACGAAATTACGGGCAAATTGTCAACCGGGGGCGCGGCGCGTAAGTATCGGCAGTCTGCCGAAAAAAATCCAACACCGGCAAAAATTCCCGCCCGCGCGCATAATTTTGCGCGCGGGCGGAAAAAATCAGCCGTACAATTTGCCTATTATGTATGAAACGAGACGTTTCGGCAGTATTTTTCTTAGAAACAGAAACACAGCGTACTTTGCTCCACCCGCTGCCGCCACGGGCGGATTTTTGCGCAAAGCGAGGGAGAGTATGCGCCGCGCGATCACCTTCGGCGGCATGCCGTTCGCCTCGTCGCGTTCCATTACCGCCACCGAGCGCGCCACTCTGCCGCCATAGGCGGGGCTGCTTCGGGCATTCTTTCTGCGCGATGAGGTAAAGTCTGTCTTTACGTCGCCCGGAAGCACAGCGGTCACCTTTATATTGAATGGTCTGACCTCGTTCCTGAGCGCCTCGCCGAGTGAGGAGAGCGCCGCCTTCGTGGCCGAATAGAAAGACTGAAAGGGAATGGACAGCTCGGCGGCCGCAGAGCTGACGTTTATTATAGTCCCGCCCCCGCCGCGGCGCATCAGCGGCACAGCCGCCCGTATCATGTTGAACGCGCCGAAGAAGTTTACTTCGAATATGGCGTGAGCGTCCTCCGCCGAAGTATCCTCCACGGCGCCCGATATCCCCATGCCCGCGTTGTTGACGAGAATGTCTATCCTGCCGAATCTCTCCTCAATCTCCTTTACGGCGGAAAAAACGGCGCACTCGTCGGCGACGTCGGTAGATATGCAGTAAAAATCAGGCACGGTGCGGCGCGCAAGGCAGACGACGGTTGCGCCGCGCTCTTCAAAGAGTTCGGCAGCGGCCCTGCCTATGCCCGAACTTGCTCCTGTAATTACCACGACTTTATTTTTTAATTTGTCTGACATAAAAAGCCCTGTAATATTGATTTCCCCCTATATATGCCCGAAATAAAGGCGCATATGCCCCGTATCCGGGCAGTGAGGGGTCAGGTTATTTCCTTGATTTTTTCAATGGCGCTCATACGGCTGTCTACGCCCAGCTTTAAGTATATAGAACTTATGTAATTGCGCGCGGTGCCGTCGGAGAGTTTGATAGCCGAAGCTATCTGCCTGTTGGTGAAGCCGTCTGCGAGCATGAGGGCTATGTCTACTTCCCTGTCCGAAAGGCCGTACGCCTTTTTGAGCTTTATCTGCTTGTCCGAGCTGACGAGCATGGCGGCGTCGGCTATCTTTCTGGCTATCTTTGAGGGCAGAATGGTGTCGCCCGCGTAAGCGTTCTTTATGGCGTCGATGAGCGCGGCCGAACCGATATCCTTTAAAAGATAACCGCTCGCGCCGTTGTTTATGCCGCTTAAAATATAGTCGCTGTCGTCAAAAGTCGTTAAAATTATGATCTTTATGTCGGGAAAGCTCTCTTTTATGCGCTTTGTGGCCGCTACCCCGTTCATTTCGGGCATGCGCACATCCATGAGTATCACGTCGGGCCTCAATGCGCGCGCCATATCCACGGCCTGCACGCCGTCGTAGGCTATACCGCACACCGCGATATCGGGGCATGTTTCAAGCACGCTCTTTATCCCCTCGGACAAAATTTTCTGGTCGTCTGCAAGCATTACTTTTATCATAAATATATCCTCACACTATCCTCACAAAATTCTCGCGCGGCCCGCGCTAAATTTTTGTGAACCTTATCTTCACTTCCACCTCGCAGCCCTCGTCCTGTTCGCCCGAAATGCGCATTCCGCCGCCGAATTCGACCGCCTTTTCGCGCATGCTTTTAAGTCCGTAGCCCTCCATGGCTCCGCCCGCAATGCCGCTGCCGTTGTCGGAGACAAGGAGAATTATATCGTCCTTGTTTCTCTTTGCCTCGATATAGAACGCCGTGGCGCCGCCGTGACGTATGCCGTTGGAGATACATTCCTTTACGCTGTTGCACAGAAAGCGCGTACGCTCTTCGTCGAGCGATATGTCCTCTATATCGCACCTTATTTTAAGATCGGTGGAATCGACGGTCTGCGCCACTATTTCCTCTATGCCGTCCTTCAGCGAGAGGGCGGCGGGACGGCCCGCCAGAAGGTGCACGCTGGAACGCATCTGGTCGAGCGCGTTCTTTGCGGCGATATTTGCAGAAATTATCTTGCTCTTGGCCGCCTCGGGGTCGCTGTCGACGAGCAGTTTTGCCGCCTCCGTCTGCATTATCACCGAGGTTATGGAGTGGCCGGCATTGTCGTGAATGTCCTTGGCTATCCTGTTGCGTTCCTCATATACCGCCGTCTGCGAGAGTTTTTCGTATGCCGACTTGAGCTCGGCCTTGCTCTCGTCTGCTTCGGCGAGCGCCGCAGAAAGCTGCCTGCTCATGCGGTAAAAACGCATTATGGCTATCACTATTATAAAGTGAATGCCCAAGATGAGCACGCCGAACAGGCACCCGCCTAAGATTTCGACTATAGAATCGTATACTGACGCGCCGCTGTGTACGCGCACCCATCCCAACACAAAAGAAACTATGAACACTACCGCGCCCGATGCAAACGCAATGAGATTGACTCTGAATTTTTCACAGCTCAGATATAATTCCGTGGAAGCCAGGCAGTACAGTATAACAGAAAAATCGTTGCCCGTTATCACGGAGATGATAAGCAGGAAAAACAGGTTCAGGCCATAGGCCGCAACTTTCAAATTGAGCGGCTTGATCACATAGAACTCAAGCGCCACTGAAATGGCCAGGAGCGCACAGCAGATCACAAGCATCACATACATCCACCACGGCCGTTCGTCATTGAGTCCGGACGGGGCATACTGCGCGCATATGACCAGTTCCATCACAGCGATAGCGATGACTATGGCTGCGCCCAGCCACTTGCGCACATTCTCTAAATTGAATTTGAATTTACGTTTATTTTCCATGGCGGATAAGTTTATGAATGGAATATTCGCGCTCTATTTCGTCCAATTTTCCGGAATCGAAGTAGCTGTAAATATCCTCGTCGGAGGCATATATGACATGATCGTAGAGGCGCACGTTGTTCATGCTGCAGATTATCTGGCACTGCTTGGTGAAATCATCGTCGGAGACTGACGGACGCGACGATCCGCCGGTATGGTTGTGCGCGGCTATCATACCGTAGGGGTGCGATACCGAGATAAGTTTTATTACCTCTTCGGGCTGCACGCTCACTTTGTCGCTTTCGCCCGACGTAAAGCGGCATATGCGCGTCAACTTACCGTTTTTATCGAGGAAATAGAGTTCAAGCTTTTCGCAGAGAAGACCGCGCATCCTCACTTTGACGAAATTGTAAATATCGCCCCTGCTTTCAAATACAGTAAAGGAGCGCGCGTCGTTGCCCTTCTCGATACACTGGCCTACGCACATGAGATAGAGCGCCACCTGTTCGCCGACGCCGGGAACGGTTATGAGCTCTTCATAGCTTGCCGACAACACTTCGGCTATGCTCGGGAAGCGGTTCAGCAGTTCGTGAGCGACGGGATTGGTGTTTTTGCGCGGATATGCGTTGAACAACAGCATCTCGAGTATCTCGTGTTCGAACAGATTGTCGCCGTTTTTAAGTTTTTCATACAGCCTGCGCCTGTGTCCCTCGTGCACTTTGCCTCTCTCCGTATAAAAAAAGTAAAATTATTTGCAAAATCATTTTAACATAAAATCAAAAAAGTGTATAATAATTTTAGGCCGCATATAAAAAATTTGATTGAAGGCGGCAACTTAATTACTCCGCCGCATGCTTTGCGGCGGCACCCAAGGACGGTTTGTATGTCAGTTTACATCGACGAGATCAAAAAGAAAATTTCGCAGATAGTGCGCTTCCCCTCCTATCAGCAGCCCGCCGAGCACGGCATGCCCTTCGGCGCGCCCGCTGCCGAGGCTCTCACCTACTTTTTGAGCCTTGCAAAGAACATGGGCTTTGAAACGCACAACTACGACAACTACGCAGGCGAAGTGATATTCGGCGAGGGCGAGGAATTCGCCGTGCTCGCCCACCTCGACGTAGTGCCCGCGGGCAGCGGCTGGACGCACGAGCCCTTCGGCGGGGAGATAGACAACGAAAACGGCCGCATATGGGGCAGGGGCACCATGGACGACAAGGGCCCCGCCGTCATCATGCTGTATTGCCTTAAGGCGCTCAAAGACGATGGCTTTGTGCCGGCGCGCAAGATAAAACTGATCGTCGGCTGCAACGAGGAGACCGGCTGGGCGTGCATCGACCACTACAACAAGGTGGCGCACATGCCCGAAGAGGGCATCTCGCCCGACGCCGACTTCCCTGTAATATATGCCGAAAAGGGCATCATGCACATAAAGTTCACCTTCACCGTGAAGGGCGCAAAGTTTGCAGAACTCAAGGGCGGCGAACGCGCCAACATGGTGTGCGATTTGTGTACGGCCTCGGCCGATTCCTCCTACGGCGACCCCGCCGAATACGGGCTTGCGCTCGAGAACGGCAAAGTTATCTCCCGTGGAAAATCTGCGCACGGCTCTACCCCGGACGAGGGCGTAAACGCCATAGAGCCCATGCTGCGCTATTTGAAGCTCGACGGCATTGCCGACCTGCTGTTCAAAACAAAGTTCGGCCTGGGCGGGCTGGAGGACGAAACGGGCAGGCTCACCTTCTCGCCCGACATGGTAAAGAGCTGCGGCGACGAGGTGGAAATAACATGCGACGTGCGCTACCCCGCCACCTTTACGGAGGAGCAGATCCTGCGCATAATAAGCGGCTACGGCATACCCTATAAAATAGTGCACTCGCAGGCGCCGCTGTACGGCGAAAAGGACAGCTTCCTTGTTAAAACGCTGTGCGACGTATATAACGAGGTGTGCGGAACAGCCGCGCAGCCCATAGCCATAGGCGGCGGCACATACGCAAGGGCGCTGAAGCACGGCGCGGCGTTCGGACCCGAAGAGGCGGGCGAAGAGAGCACTATTCACCAGGCGAACGAATACATAACGTTCGAAAAGATTGAAAAATGCTTTAAAATTTACAAGCTGGCGCTTGAGAGGCTCACGAAGTAACTGCGGATAAATGTGCCGGCGGCGCGCGACAAAACGCCGCGCGCCGCCGGCACATAAAAATTTAGGCTGTTTTTTGCAAAACCGTTTGATAAAAGTTTTGACAAAACGATAAAAATGTGATATATTGTGTTAGTCTTTACGGCGCAGGCCGAAAGGCGGGCGCAGACAAGAGCTATCTGCGCACAGACGTTTGCAATGCAGATGTACCCAAGTGGCTCAAGGGGCTCCCCTGCTAAGGGAGTAGTGCGGGAAACTGCAGCGTGAGTTCAAATCTCACCATCTGCGCCATACCCGAGGGGGATAGCAGAAGCTATCCCCCTCGGGTATTTTTGGCCAGATGATGTGAGATTTGAGGGGAGGCAAACAGCCGCAGGCTGTGCAGGTCGAAGGATTCTACCGACGACAAAACAGTCCAGTGGACTGTTTTCCGTGCGCGTCCGCTCAAGGCGCAAATCTCACCATCTGCGCCAAACTGTTCACAAAAATGCCGAGCAAGCCGTGCTCGGCATTTTTTGTGTATATGCAGCACTCACAAAAAATTTGCAAGGTTTTTATGCACCGCACTTGCTTTTATCATGCCGGGTGTGTTAAAATAACTGATGAAAGATAACCGGGAGGGAAAATATGAAAATTGTTTTTATAGGCGACTCAATAACAGACTGCGAGCGCGACAGAACGGATGAAAATTCGCTGGGGAACGGGTTTGTTAAGATACTTTCCGATAAGCTCCGCCCGATATACCCCGATATGGACATTCAGCTTATAAACAAGGGTATAAGCGGCAACGAGGTGTGCGACGTGCTGGCGCGCGTAAATAAGGATGTGATCGATTTGAAGCCAGACACCGCCGTTGTCATGATAGGCATAAATAACGTATTGCATCAATACAAATACGGCAAACAGCTCGACCTTAAACAATTCGAACGCGATTTTACCGAGCTTTTGGGAAAAATCAAGGATGCAGGCATCACTTTAATCGTACTTGAGCCGTTCCTTATGCCTGCGCCCGATAAATTGCGCATGCGTCCGCTGTTCAATAAGGAACTGGAGATAATACATCGCGTGGCCGTGGATATTGCCGATGAATTTGTGGCATACGACGAGATGTTCAACGGACTTTCTGAGTCTATCCGTTACACCGAGTACTCTATGGACGGCGTACATCCTACCCATCGCGGGTCGCGCCTTATCGCCGATACGGCGATAAAGGCCATACGCAAACATTTAGTATAGACTATTCACAAAAATGCCGAGCAGGCCGTGCTCGGCATTTTTCGTG
>DVHB01000079.1 GCA_018712405.1 Candidatus Coproplasma stercoripullorum | reverse complement strand
GTAAACGCGCCGCGCGGCAATTTTTGCCGCGCGGCGCGTTTTTGCCCGCTTAAAATCATTTGCAAAATCTAATGCATAAGAATATAATTGATAGCGAAATTTTACTTGAGGCCAATCTTTTAGGCAGGTTTGTTGTGAATGATAAAGTTTGACGCAGAAAGATTTTTTTCAAAAAATATAGTGGTGGTTTTCGGCGCTATTATATGCTGCATGCTGTGGGGGAGCGCCTTCCCGTGCGTGAAGCTCGGCTATACGCTCTTCAATGTGGACACCTCCTCCTACTCCTCCTTAATTCTGTTTGCGGGAGTGCGCTTTACGCTTGCGGGGGTACTTGTGCTGATATTCGGCAGCATAACCCAGCGCAAAATTCTGCTGCCAAAGCGCAGAAACATATGGCGCGTGGGCGTGGTGGCGCTCTTTCAGACCGCCGTGCAATACACCTGCTTTTATATCGGCCTTGCGCACCTTACGGGCGTGAAGAGCTCGGTTTTGAACGGGCTGGGCGTATTCTTCACCATTATCGCCGCGTGCTTTATATTCCGCACCGAGAGGTTCAACCTTATAAAACTTTTGGGCTGCGTTTTAGGATTCGGCGGCGTGCTTATAATGAACCTCGACGGACTGGACTTTACGTTCACCTTCGTGGGCGAGGGACTCATCATCATGAGCGGGCTTTCGGCGGCGATGGCGGCGGGCTTTGTTAAGATATTTTCAAAGTACGAAAACACAACCACGCTGTGCGGCTGGCAGTTCTTCTGCGGCGGGATAGCGCTGGTTATAATAGGCGCGGCGGCGGGCGGCGGCATACGCCCTGCCTCGGGCGCGAGCTTTGGAATGCTGTTTTACCTTGCCTTCCTTTCGGCGTGCGCCTTTACCCTGCAGGGGCACCTGTTGAAATACAACCCCGTATCCAGAGTGGCGGTGTTCAAGAGCACCAACCCGCTGTTCGGCGCGCTGTTTTCGGCGATAATTTTGGGCGAGCGCGAGCAGCTGCTGCACTACACAACCCTCATTGCGCTGGCGCTGGTGTGCGGCGGCATACTCGTCATCAATCTTTTGGGCGACAGAGATCACTCGCCGCAGGCGAGGCTGAGGCGCGAGATGAAGCGGTTCAGAGTAAAACTGCCGCAAAAGCGGGCAAAATATTATAAAAATTTTGCCTGAAACCGTCCCTTTTTGTTTGTGTTAATTTAAGCTTTATGCTATAATACTAAAGCTTAATAAATTTTTGAGGTGAAAAACAATGCTTAGTGCGCTTTTATCTTCGAGCGGCGGCGGAATGGAAAGCGGGCAATATACGCTTTATATAACCTTTACCCTGATATTCATGGCACTGCTGTTTATTGCGGCGATAGTTGCGATACTCGTAGTTCTGTTCCAGAAGAGCAATTCCGACGGTATTCAGGGCATAACCGCCACGAGCGAGACCTTCTTCGGCAAGAACAAGGGCCGCAGCATAGAGAGCAAACTTAAGAAATGGTCCTGGATAACGCTGGGCGTTCTGGGCGTGCTCTCTGTTGTTATATACATCATTCAGGTTATTGCTCCGTAAAAGAGTTATAACTTCCGCTGTATGCGGACATACTAAAGATGAAAAAAGCGGCTTTTTAAAGCCGCTTTTTGTGTATAAAGACAATTTTGCAATAATTTATATCCGCTGATATTAACACGCAAAATATATATACTTGAAATATATGACTGTAAGAGAAAGAATTGAAGAGCTTTTTGCAGGCGGCAGGCTTGCATTTAAAACGGAAAAACAGATTTTTGACATACTTAAAATACGCCCCGCCGAGAGAAAGGCAGCGGGGCACATTTTAAGCGAGCTGGAAAAGAGCGGCATAATTTTAAAAAACAATGCAGGCGAATACTGCACCCCCGCGCAGATAGGCGCGGTGAGCGGCGTGCTGCAGGGAAACGAGCGCGGCTTTGCCTTTCTGATACCCGACGGCAAGACGGCCGACATGAAGGACTACTTTATCCCACGCCACTCCCTGCACGGCGCTTTAGACGGCGACAGGGTGCTGGCCGTAAAAATCAAGGGCACAGAGGACGAGGCGAGCGTTATAAAGATACTTTCGCGCGGGCACACCGACATTGCGGGCACCTTTGAAAGAATGGGCGGCGCGTGTTATGTGGTGCCCGACTCCGCCAAATTTGTGCCGAGGATATTCGTGCCCTCCGCCCTTGCCATGGACGCAAAGGACGGCGATAAGGTGGTGTGCAGGATAACCGCCTACCCGCAAGGCAAGGCGCCCAACGGAAAGGTGATCGAAATTCTGGGAAGGAGCGGCGATTTTTACGCCGAGGAACTTTCGATAATACGAAACTACGGCCTGTATGAGGAGTTCCCTGCCGACGTGGAGCGCGAGGCCGAACGCGTTGCCGCCGAAAAGGTGAAACTGAACGGCCGCCGCGACCTTAGAGACAGGCTCATAATAACCATAGACGGCGACGACACGCGCGACATTGACGACGCCATATCGCTTGAGCGACGCGGCGAAAACTTTGTGCTGGGCGTGCACATAGCCGACGTGGGCAACTATGTGAAGCGCGGCTCCAAGCTCGACGCCGAGGCGTACAGACGGGGCACGAGCGTATATTTCCCCGACAGGGTGCTGCCCATGCTGCCGAGAGCGCTTTCAAACGGGGCGTGCAGTTTAAACGAGGGCGAGGAGAGATACGCCCTCACCTGCGAGATGACCATATCACGAAAGGGCGAGCGGCTGAAGAGCGAGATATATGAGAGCGTAATAAAGAGCCGCCGCCGCATGACGTACAGAGAGATAACCGCCATAACCGAGGGCGACGAAGACGCGGCGGAAAGGTACCCCGACCTTGTTCAGATGTGCGCCGACATGGCGGAACTGTGCAATATGCTCTCCGCGCGCCGCGAAAGACTGGGAAACATTGATTTAAGCGTTAAAGAGGCGCGCATATACATCGATGAACGCGGCGAGATAGTCATTCCCGACTACGAGCGCACCATCTCCGAAAGGATGATAGAACAGTTTATGATATGCGCCAACGAGACGGTGGCCGAGTTTATGGAGAGGAAGGGCGCGCCCTTCATGTTCCGCGTGCACGAGCCGCCCGCGCCCGAAAAGGTGAGCGCGTTCCTCACGTTCCTCTCCGACCTTGGCATAGGCGGCAGGGTGAGCGAGGACGAGCCTCAGCCAAAACAGTTTCAGCACATTTTAAAGCAGATTTCGGGAAAGCCTGCCGAGGGCGCGGTGAACAAGGTGATGCTGCGCACCATGCAGAAGGCGCGCTACTTTGAGCGCAATTTGGGGCACTTCGGCATAGCCAGCCCCTGCTACTGCCACTTCACCTCCCCCATACGCAGATATCCCGACCTGTTCATCCACCGCATAATAAAGGGCGTGCTGCACGGAGAGATCGACGCCATGCGCGAAAAATATGCGGGCGTTGCCGCCGAAGAGGCGGCGCACTGTTCGCTGTGCGAGCGCAACGCAGACGGAGCCGAGCGCGACGTTGACAGCCTGTATAAGACGGTATACATGAGCGACCGCATCGGCGAGGAGTACGAGGCTACAGTTTCGGGAGTGACGGCCTTCGGCGTGTTTGCCGAACTCGACAACACCGTTGAGGGGCTCATACGTCTGGAAAAGCTGCCCGGCGGGAGCTATGAATACATTGAGGACAAGTTCACCCTAAAGGGCGAGCGCACTTTTCGCCTGGGAGACAGGATAAAGATACGCGTGGACGGATGCGACTGGGGCAACATGCGCCCCGAATTTTCGCTTGCAGATATGCCCGAAGAGACGAGCAAAGAGAGTTCCGCCGCGCGGAGAAAAAATGAAAACGCATCTAAGAAGGAGCGCAGGCCGCGCAAAAAATCTTCGGCAGACGCGGCAGACAGAGGCGGCGCGGCAAAGCAGCGCAAAAACGGCGCCAAAGCCGGGGCGCACAGGAGCGGCGGGCATAAAAATACAGGAAAAACTGTAAAAAGCAGGCAAAGGCGGCGAACGAGGTAAAAAACTATTTACAAGCGCTCAAATTGTGATATAATAGGCTATATATGAAAAAGACCATTGCGGTAAACAGGCAGGCCTCGTTTGAATACTTCATAGAAGAGAAGCTGGAGGCGGGAATAGTGCTCGAGGGGGCGGAAGTCAAGTCTTTGAGGCAGGGAAACTGCAGCCTTAAAGACAGCTTTTGCTACCTTACCGGCGGGGAAATGTTTTTAAAGAACGCGCACATCGCAGTGTACGACAAGGCGGGCGCTTTCAACTCGCACGACTCCAAGCGCGACAGAAAGCTGCTTTTGCACAAGAGCGAAATAGCGCGCATTGCGGGTAAGGTGAATGCAAAGGGCTTCACCGTTGTGCCCCTCTCACTCTACTTTTCCGACGGGCTTGTGAAGGCCGAGATAGCGCTGTGCCGCGGCAAGCAAACGTACGATAAAAAGCGCACGATAAAGGAGCGCGACATAAAACGCGACACCGAGCGGCAGCTGAAAGAGTACTGATAACTGATAAAATTAACTTTAAAGAGGTTTTGACATATGAAAGATTACAAGCAGGATACGCTTTGCGTACAGGCGGGCTGGCACCCCGCCACGGGGGAGAGCAGGATCCCCTCGATATGCCAGAGCACTACTTTTTTTTACGGCGACAGCCAGGCTATGGCCGACTGCTTTGACTTAAAGAGCGACGGGTACTTCTACTCCCGCCTTGCCAACCCCACGGTGGCGGCGTTTGAGGGCAAGGTTGCCGCGCTCGACGGCGCCGTGGCCGCAGTCGGCTGTGCCAGCGGGATGTCCGCCACCACCCTTGCCGCACTCACGATAGCCGGCTCGGGCGACAACATACTGTGCAGCCAGGCCGTATACGGCGGCACTTTCAACCTGTTCGGCACAACTCTGCCCAAACTCGGGGTAGAGTGCAGGTTCTTCGACCCCGACGACAGCGCCGAACATATACAATCGCTCATAGACGACAAGACGAAGTTCATCATCGCCGAAACTATTGCCAACCCCTCGATGGTGGTGCTCGACTTTGACAAACTCTCTTCCATAGCAAAGAAAAACGGCCTTGTATTTATTGTGGACAACACGCTCGCCACGCCCGTTTTATGCAGACCAAAAGATTTAGGCGCGAACGTGATAATATACTCCACCTCAAAATACATGGACGGACACGCTGCGGCGCTGGGCGGCATGATAGTCGACGCCGGCACTTTCAACTTCAAGGGCAACCCGCGCTACCCCGCGTTCAACGTTCCCGACGAGAGCTACCACGGGCTGGTTTACGCCGATCTCGACGTGCCGTTTGCCACTAAGTGCAGAGCTCAGCTGATACGCGACGTAGGCGCGATAATGGCGCCCATGAACGCATATATCTCATTTATTGGCTGCGACACGCTTGCCCTGCGCATGGAGAGGCACTCTGAAAACGCAAGGAAAGTTGCGGCATATCTCGCCGCGCACCCCAAAGTAGAGTGGGTGAAACACCCCTCGCTCGAGGACAACAAATACCACGCGCTGGCGGAAAAGTACCTGCCAAAGGGACAGGGCGGCATGCTGAGCTTTGGAATACGCGGCGGCATTGACGAGTGCCGCAAGTTTATGGAAAGCCTGCAGCTGATAACGCAGGAGACGCATGTCGCCGACGTGCGCAGCTGCGTGCTCCACCCCGCCTCCACCACGCACAGGCAGCTTTCGGAACACGAACTGGAGATGGCGGGCGTACCCGCAAACCTCGTGCGCCTTTCCGTCGGCATAGAGAATGCCGACGACATTATAGCCGACATTGCGGGCGCGCTCGAGCGCGTATAAAGGTGAGCCATGCCCATAGTCATCGATAAGGACATACCCGCGTTTAAGATTCTGACAGGCGAAAGATGTTTCGTGATGGATAAGGAGAGGGCGCACTCGCAGGAGATAAGGCCGATCGAGATAGCCATACTCAACCTTATGCCCACCAAGGAGACGACGGAGACGCAGTTTATGAGGCTGCTTTCAAACAGCCCGCTGCAGGTAAACATCACGCTCATAAAGACCTCCACATACAAGAGCACGCACACCGAACAGCAGCACCTTGAGCGCTTTTATAAAAATTTCAGCGACATAAAGGAGCAGCGCTTCGACGGCATGATAGTCACGGGCGCACCCGTGGAGAACATGGAGTTTGAAGAAGTTGCATACTGGGACGAGCTGAAAGAAATACTTGACTGGACGACGACGCACGTCACCTCCACCCTGTTCATATGCTGGGGAGCACAGGCGGCGCTGCACTACTTTTACGGCATAAAAAAACACCCTTTGAAACAGAAGTGCTTCGGAATATTCGCACACCACAGAATACGCGGCGACAAGCCCGAACCGCTTATGAGGGGCATATCGGACGAGTTCCACATGCCGCACTCCCGCCACACCGTGGTGTATGCCGAGGACATAAAGCACATAAAGGAGCTTGAGATACTCGCCTACTCCAAGCGCGCGGGCGCCTCCATAATAAAGAGCGCCGACAACAGGCGCGTATTTGTGACGGGGCACATGGAGTATGACCGCTACACGCTTAAAAACGAATACGAGCGCGACAAGGCCAAGGGGCTGGACATTCAGCCGCCGGCAAATTACTTCACCGACTCCTCCCATACCGCTGTAAAGATGAACTGGACGTCTACGGCGAACTTATTTTACATAAACTGGCTGAACTACTACGTTTACCAGGTCACGCCTTACGTACTATAAGATATCTGAAAACAGAAAGCCCCTGCGGCGCATTGCAATGCGCCGCAGGGGCTTTTCTATTTTTTAAAGCATAGCTAAACAACAAAGTCACCATGTGAGAGTATATTCCGACTGCGATATCTCGCCGAGGGAAACGCACATCTCATCGCCGCCGCGCTCCAACGTAAAGTTTACGGTATCGCCCGCACGGACGGCAAGCACCGTATCTATGACGTTGAATATCCTTTCGACCTCGACACTCTCTTTTATCGTGCCGTCGGAGCCGACAACCTCGATACCGGTTATGACGTCGCCCGTCTGCAATACTCCGTTGGCAGGCGACCCGATATTGATGCCGTCCACCTCAACCGTTTCGACTATGTTCACCAGATTGGTGTCGTTATCGAGCACCGCGCGCTGAGATACAGACATGAGAGTCACGCCTATGAGCGCCCTGCGGACGCCGTTCGTATGCGCGGCGCCGTCCTCTTCGTACCAGTCTATCATGCATTGTGCGACGCGGCGCGCGACCGAGGCCGGTATTGCATTGCTCATGTTATCGGCAGGCTCGTCATCCGTTTCGCCCGGTATGCCCCAGGTTTTGGAATTGATTATGCCGACGAGGTTGCCGCCCGCATCGAACAGTCCGCCGCCGGAATTGCCGCTGTAGACAGGCACGCTCGTGCGCATTGTTCTATAGTCGCGGTAGTCCTCTGTCTCCGTACCCATATCTATGGTAATATATTCGCTGTCTACGCTTACTATACCCGTCGTCGCTGAGATACCCTCGCCGGCGGCGTTGCCTATCGCATAGACCGTCTGCCCGACGCTGATATTTTCGGCGTCCGTCCACCCGGCGGCCATAGCGTCGCTTCTCCTTACCGTATCGGAATCGTCAACCCTGAGCACGGCGATATCGTATGTAAGCGACGCGCCGATAACCTCTGCGGATATGGCATACCGCTCATTTTCCTGGCCGTAGAGATATACATGCACGTCGTTCGATATCTCGCCGTCGAGCGCGGAATCGTCGTAGACAACATGGCAGTTGGTTATCACATACATGTCGCCCTCTTCCCTGTCAACTTCAACTATCACGCCCGAACCGGCCGACTGAACGACTTCGGATCCCAGCGAAGGAAATGAAGCGCTCACACGGAAATTTGCCGTGACCGACACTGCGGAGAGAAGCGAACGGTTAATGGATGTCTGGAGGGATATAAGCTGTTCGGCCTCCGAACCGTCGTAACTTAAATATTCAGACACAAATTCAAGGAAGGTGAGTTCGTCCAGCCCCTCCTCTGCGCGCGCGGCATTGGTAGCCTCGTAAATTTCGTATATAGAGACGTCCTGCCCGTCGAGACCGTCGGCTCCGCGCGAGACGCAGCCCGCAAACGTCAGTACCGTGCCTGCGATCAGTACGGCCGCAGCCGCCGCAAATAGTTTTTTTGCCTTCATGTATACCTCTTTATATCAAAGTTTTATTCCGTTCTTTTCCAAAAGAGCGCGCGCCGATTCAACGCTGTCGACCCCGGTCCTGTTCTTTACGGGGGCGAACTCCCGCTCACGCACGACTTCCACCGCAAGGCAACTGCCCATCAGCTTTATCATATCGAGCACGAGGTGCTCGAACTTGTAGCCGTTGGGCTCCGACGGCAAAATACACACGCCGTCTTCTATGTGCGGTATCTTTTTGAGCGAAAGGTGAACCGGCAGCTTTTTATTGAGCGTGCCGTTTAAAAGTTCCGTTTTAAACAGATAGTTTAGTATTACTCCGTAGGCGAATTTGAGTTCACCGTCGGGACGGCGGAGCGCGGCAATATCCTGCGGCATCTCATAGTACTCCACGATAGCAGGCCTGCCGTCTTCCATGCACAATACGCCTACCCTCTCTTCGGGCGAGACCTTTTTTACTACCTTTGCCGAGCAGTTGCAGCCGCTTTGCAAAGTCGCCCCGATAAATACCGGGTCGCATATGCGTTGAAGAACGTTATCCACTGCGTACACGTTCAGCCATTCTATGCCCTCGCGGGAGAGAATATCGCCATCGCCGTTTTTTATGAGCGAATAATACCAGCCGCCGTTTCCGTTGGGCGACATTGCTATGCGGCCCTTATCTTCAAGCAGTACCTTGCCGCCGAGATCGCATGCGGGAGCCATCTCCTGCACAAAAAAATGGACCTTTTCTTTTGGGTATCCGAAATAATTATTTCTCTCGAAAAACTCCATGGTGGCGGCATTGTTTATTTCGCTCGTCATAATGAATATATGAAAGTAAGCTTCCGCCTTTTCGGTGACTTCGCGTATGTTGTTGAACTGGCATTCAAAAATAGAGAGCTCGCGGGTTTTTCCTATATTATATGTGCCCTTGGGGGCATCGGAGCCAAGGCGGGTGCCCTGTCCGCCGGCAAGCAGCACCGCCGCAACTTTGCCCGCACGTATGGCGGCAAGTCCCGCCGCCTCATATTTTTGCCTGTCGCGCTCGATGTCGGCGCAGGAGAGCGCAGGGACGGGCGAAAGCTCGCCCAGCCTTCTTGCCGCGGAAGAACGGTTTATATTTATATCAGAAAAGTTTATCGACGATATCTGCTTCAAGAGCGCCGCTCTCTCTTTATCGGAAAGTTCGTCATAATACTTTAAGAGCTGTTCCTGGCCGTGCTCTTTAAGGAGCGCCTGTGCTTCCTGATAAGTCATCATTATTTCCCCCTTAGTGTATATAATCGCATAAATTATACTTCTAACAATTATATATTATAGTAAAAAATATGTCAAGCCTGTGTTAAATTTGCGCCAACATATTGAAAAATCAAAAAAATTGTATTATAATAAATATATGCACTAATAAATATATGCACTAATAAATATGTGTACTAAAAAATGTTTATGTGCGGCGCGGACATGCCCTTATGGCGCGGCGCGGAAATATGAGAAGAATTAAGGAGGACAAAAAATTGTATTGCACAGAATGCGGAGAAAAACTTTCACTTATGTTCAACCACCGCGAAGGGCTGGTGCCGTTCTGCAAAAAATGTAACGAATACCGCTTCCCCCAGTTTGCTACGGCAGTGAGCATGGTGGTTACAAACAGGACGAAGGACAAGATCTTGCTTGCAAAACACAAGGACCAGGGCGACTATATACTGTTTGCAGGTTACGTTAAAAAGGGTGAGACTGCCGAAAAGGCCGTGACCCGTGAATTTAAAGAGGAAACCAAGCTGAACACCGTAAAATTCAAATTCATGAGCTCGCGCTATCACGAGCCGAGGAACGTGCTGATGCTCAACTTTTTGACCATGGCCGAAAACGGCGAGCCTGAAATTGACGACGAGGAGCTGGACGAAGTGAAGTGGTTCACCTTCGACGAGGCGCTCGGCGCGGTGAGGAAGGACAGCACGGCAGAATTTTTCCTTAAAAACGCCATTGCGGAACTTAAGAAGAATACCTTCTGATCATTGCCGCATGTTTATGTAAAACCGATATCGTAAAATTTGCCGCGGGCGCACAAAAGCGCGTCCCGCGGCTCTTTTTATTTTTGAATTGCCACGCAGGCAGGCCCTGCGGCGCGTTAGAACCGGGACACTTTCAGGAGGGCTCGAAGCCCAGACTTATGAGTATCGCCCTGTCAACCCTGTGCATGGTGTTCTCGTTAAGTTCGCCTATGCGCTCCTTCAATCTCCTCTTGTCTAGCGTGCGGATCTGCTCGAGCAGAATGACGGAATCCTTTACAAGGCCGTAGTCGCTCTTCGGCAGTTCGATGTGCGTGGGCAGTTTTGCCTTGTTGATCTTGCTTGTGACCGCCGCCGCTATTATCGTGGGGGAATACTTGTTGCCCACGTCGTTCTGCACTATGAGTACGGGGCGCACTCCCCCCTGTTCGCTGCCCACCACGGGCGAAAGGTCTGCGTAGTACAATTCACCGCGCTTGACGTTCATATCAACCTCTCTACGCTTAAACGGACAAAGACCCCGTCTGAAGCACAGGCAGCCTTTATTTTATTATATGTAACTGCCTGATTTTATTGTTGACAAAACGCGCGGAATTATACGGTTTGCCGAGTGATAATGGCGCGCTCTCGCGCAAAATTTTATGCAAGTATGTTCTTTATCGCCGCGGGGATATCGGAGAGAATGTCGGCAGATGTGACGCAGTATTCTGTGAGCCTGCCCGCAGAGAGTTCCGAGGCGGCGCCGAGGATATACGAAGCGCACACCGCCCCTTCAAAGGGCGCAAGCCCGCGCGCAATGCTGCCGCACATGAAGCCGGAGAGCATGTCGCCGCTGCCCGCCTTTGCGAGCGCCGAACAGCCGCGGACGTTTATCGCAGTGCGCCCGCCGTCGGTGATGACTGTTCCCGCGCCCTTCAATGCGACCATAACTCCGTATTCCCCTGCAAACCGCTGTGCGCAAGATACAGGAGCGGCGAGAATCTCCGCCACATCTTTACCTGTGAGACGCGCAAACTCCTTTGCATGCGGCGTTATTATTACATTGCATTTTTTATCTTTTAAAACGCCGGCACCGAACTGCGCGAGGGCGTTGAGCCCGTCGGCATCTATAATGAGCGTGCCGGCATAGTCCCTGAGAAGCCAGCATATGCCGTCGTACAGCGACTGAGTTGCGCCGCAACCCATGCCTACGGCTATGGCACTGGAATTTAAATCACATTCGGCCGAGAAAACCGTCTGCGGATAATTTGGCGCTATAGCCGCCTTCACCTCGTCGGGGCAGACGGCCTTAACATAGCCGCAGCCGCTCTTCAGCGCCGCGGAAACGGCGAGCACCGCAGAGCCGATATACTGCGCGCTGCCGCTTATTAAAGTGGCCGTGCCGAAAGTGCCTTTATGCGAGTTGCGCGCACGCTTGGGGAAGAAGGACCTTATGTCCTCGTCGCCGTATATGCAGGCATAATTATCCTGCGGAAGCGTGATGCCGATATCGCGCTTTACCACCGCTCCGCACAGTTCAAACCCCTGCGAAAGCGCAAAGCCCAGTTTGAGTTCGCCTAAAGTTACAGTCCTGTCGGCGCGCACGGCAACGCCGAGGGGCATTCCGCTGTCGCCCGACATTCCGCTTGGAATATCGGCCGACACGACATATGCGCCGCTGTTATTTATCGCCCTGATGACCTCGGCATATTCGCCCGAAACCTCGCGGGAAAGCCCCGTGCCGAAGATGCAATCGACGATGACGTCGCCGGCAATAGTCTGGGCATACTTGCCTGTGTATTTAAATTTTTCGCGTTCGCACTCCTCCGAAGGGCGGCCGCCGACAGGGTACACCTTTACGCGGAAGCCGCGCCGCAAAAGCTGCTGCGCGCACACATACCCGTCGCCGCCGTTGTTGCCTGCGCCGCAGACGACGAGCACGTCGCCTCCCGAGGCCACTTTTGCGACCTCCTCCGCAATGGCCTGCCCCGCGCGCTGCATGAGCTCTTTTGACGGCACGCCGAGCGTGTTTATTGTGTATTCGTCTGCCGCACGCATTTGCGCGACTGAAAGTAATTTTTGCATGATTTTTATCCTTTTATATTAATTTTGTTTATTCACGGTTTATTCACGGCGCGGACGCCGACGTATAATTACAGCCTTAAAGACACTTCGGCGGAACTTACAAAGACGGTTTTGCCGCCGAGCAAACACACAAGCTCGCCGCGCGGCGAGATATCGAGGGCGACAGCACGCTCGCTCTTATCTCCGCGGAGCAGAGTTATCTCACTGCCGAACCAATTTATGTATCTCTTGTAATCAGCCACTGAGAACGCGCGCCCCATCTGTTTTAAGAGCGCCTGCAGCACATCCTCTACCTCTGTCCTTTTGCCGAGGATGGTGCGCATATTTGTAGCTATGTCTTTAAGTTCGGTCGGCAGAGCATTGTTCACGTTTATGCCAATGCCGACGATAGAGCGCGATATATTATCGTTTGAAAGCGTATTTTCGATGAGCGTGCCGCTGATTTTGAGCCCGCCCGAAAGCACGTCGTTTGGCCAGCGGATGACGGGCGCTATGCCGAAGGAGGCGAGCGCCGCGCACACTGCCGTGCACGCGTTTATCATTATTTCAAAGGCGCGTTCCGCCGGGAAAGCGTAATATTCGCGCTGAAAGGAGACGTACAGCCCGCCCCGCTCGGAGCAAAAACTCCTTCCCTTCGTGCCGCGCCCGCCCGTCTGACAGGCGGCCACGGCGCAGACGTCGCCGGAAAAGTTTGCCCGTTTTAAGTATTCGTTGGTGCTGTCTGCCTCGTCAAGACGAATAATCTTCATCTTCCTCTCCCGAAAGTTCTGCCGCGCGGCGGGCGGTATCATAATCGTACCCGCGCGATACGAGATACTTTACAGCCTTATACAAATTTTCTCTTGTCCGCTCCTTGCCGCGGAGATACTTCTGAGCGACTTTTTTTGCATCGTCGGCGTCCTCCTCAAACTCCGAGAGGGCGCGCTCGATCGCTCCCCTGTTAGCGCCGCGCTTTATTAGGTCGGCCTCCAGAAGGCGCCTGCCGCGGCCGCTCACACTGCCTATATATGCCTTGCAATAGGCGTAATCATCTAAAAAACCATAATAGTGCATGCGCTCCAGAACATATTCGCACACGGCGGAAGTGTAACCCTTTTTATTTAAAAAGTCGCTTATCTGTTTCTCCGTCTTCATGCCCGCGGAAATGTGGGTGAGCGCCTTGTCGAGCGCGGTATTTTTGTCGGTTTCGAGCTGAATCTCGTCGAGAAGGCTCTTTTCGACGTGCATGCCCGCTTTCAGACGATATTTAATCGCCGCTTCAAGCGTGAGGCCGCAATAGAATCTGCCGTCGATATAAATACTGCACCTGTTTTTATCGTGTTTCTGCGGCTCAATTGACGTAATTTCAGGCACCTGTTACCCTCCCGTTTTGGCAAGAACGGCGCGCCGCCGTTGCCGACAGATCTATTTTAACATATTGCGCAAATTTTTGTCAATCGGCGTTTGACATTGCATAAACGCAGTTGTATAATTATGAATAATAAATTTATAGTTATTCGAGGTACATTGACATGAGCGCAGATCTTGACTGGGGAAACCTTAGCTTCGGCTATATAAAGACCCCCTATCGCTATGTGAGCGAATTTAAAGACGGCAAGTGGGACGAGGGCAAACTTACCGGAGACGATAAGATAGTGCTCTCCGAGTGCGCGGGCGTGCTGCAGTATGCACAGACCTGCTTTGAGGGCCTGAAGGCCTATACCACGGCCGACGGCAGGATAGTTACCTTCCGCCCCGATCTGAACGCAGAGAGAATGGAAAATTCGGCGGCGAGGCTGGAGATGCCCGTGTTCCCCAAGGAGAGATTCCTGGAGGCCGTGGACAAGGTGGTTGCCGCAAACCGCGATTACGTTCCCCCCTACGGCAGCGGCGCGACGCTGTATATAAGACCGTTCATGTTCGGCTCTTCGGAAGTTATAGGCGTGAAACCCGCAAAGGACTACCAGTTCAGAATGTTCGTAACGCCCGTAGGACCCTACTTTAAAGAGGGCGTTAACCCCATAGTTATCCGCGTATCCGACTTCGACAGGGCGGCACCCCGCGGCACGGGACACATAAAGGCGGGACTCAACTATGCCATGAGTTTGCACGCAATAGTCGACGCACACAAGAACGGATTTGAGGAGAACATGTATCTCGATCCCGGCACGAGGACTTACGTAGAGGAAACGGGCGGCGCGAACTTTATTTTCGTGACCAAGGATAATACCGTCGTCACCCCCCTCTCCGACTCCATACTGCCCTCTATCACGAGGCGCTCTATCTGCTACGTGGCAGAGCACTATTTAGGGCTCAAGGTCGAGCACAGGAAGGTACGCTTTGACGAGGTGAAGGACTTCGCCGAATGCGGCCTGTGCGGCACGGCGGCGGTAATTTCGCCCGTGGGCAAGATATTCGACCACGGCAGGGAGATAGATATGCCCTCCGGCATGGAGAAGATGGGACCTGTCACCCAAAAACTTTACGACACCCTCACGGGCATACAGATGGGCACTATCGAAGCTCCCGATGGCTGGATAAGAGAAATAAGATAATAACTGTCGTCATTCAAGTCGGGGCGCGGCCGCTTTT
>DVHB01000078.1 GCA_018712405.1 Candidatus Coproplasma stercoripullorum | reverse complement strand
GCTCGGCATGTTGCGGTCTCTCCGCGGCACACGAACAGCGGGTATCCGCTGTTCTATGAATAATGCCGCTCGTCACAATTTGCCGCGTGAGCGGGCTCACTGGAAGTGAATTGCCGCGATTATATAATCGTGGGCCCTTAATAATCGCGGCAAGAGAAACTTAGTTTCTCAATCTCACGAAAAATGCCGCTCTCGGCCAGAGCGGCATTTTTGTGAACTACATTCTCAGCTGTACGTTGCCGTCCGAATAGTCCGACTTCTGCTTTAAAGGCACAATGCGCTCGGGGTCTATCGGCGGGGTACGTTTTAATTTTTTGCCCTTGGTCACCCTGTTCTCGATCGAGATCTCCTCGGTGTTTATCTCGGCCACGGAGCCGTCTTTGTTGATTATGGCGAGGGTATAGGGAATTGTCACGTAGTCGGCAAAAAGCAGCCTGCCGCAGTCCTTTACGTCGGCTATGGTCACGCCCTTGCAGGCGCGGCCTATGGGGGTTATGGTGGAAACTATCACGCGCTTGAAGAAGTTGGTAGCAGTTACCACTACTATCTCGCCCTCGGCAGTTATCTGCGAGGCGAAGATGCACTCCTCCCCTTCCTTTAAGGCTATGCCGCGCACGCCGCCCGCAACGCGCCCCTGCACGGGGAGATTGTCCTTATCGGCGTTGAGACCGAAGCCCGCGGAGTTGACGAAGAACATGGTTGAGAACTCGTCGGCGTCGAGCGTTTCGACGTTTATCACCTCGTCGCCCTCTTTTAAAGTCATGGCCTGGTAATAGCTCTTTTTTAAGCTGTATTCCGACCACGCGGTGCGCTTTACCATGCCGTACTTAGTGAAGAAAAGCACGTCGCCGCGCTCCTCTTCGCGCGTGAACAGCTTGACGGCGCGTTCATTCTCCGCCGCCTCCTCACAGATCTCGTGCAGGGTGAGTCCCTCGTCCTTGTAGGCGGCAGGATCGGCGTCGTCGAGGTTGATATAAACGCAGTTGCCGGCGTTGGTAAAGCATATGAGCTGCGCGTCGGAGCCGGTGAAGATTATCTGCGTATGGAGCCCGGAGAGCTTTGAGCTTGTGAGCGGCTTTTTAAATCTGGAGATAAATTCGCCCTTTTCGGTGAATTTGACCCTTCCGTCGGCAGTTACTGAGACGGCCCACTCCGTGACGGCGCGCTTTACGTCCTCGCGCCGCACATATATATCGCCCGTGGCGCCCTTGATCTCCGACCTGCGCGGGCAGGGGTACTTCTTTTTTATCTCCCTTATCTCGCTCTTTACTATGTCCATCTGCATCTTTTTGTCGCCGATGACCTTCTGCAGATAAGCGATCTTCTTTTCGAGTTCGGCGAGCTCCTCCTCGAGCTTTTTGACCTCGAGCTTGGCAAGGCGCGCGAGGCGCAGATCGAGTATGGCCTGGGCCTGGCGCTCGGAGAGGGCGAAGCGCTCCATGAGTTTTTTGCGCGCGTCGGCGGTGTTTTCGGCGTTCTTGATTATCTTTACTACCTCGTCGATGTTGTGCACGCCGATAATCAGACCCTCGACTATGTGCTTGCGCGCAAGCGCCTCTTTAAGTTCGTACTTGGCCCTGCGCAGAACAACGAGGCGCTGATAGTTTACGTAGTACCTTATTATATCCAGAAGCCCGAGCTGCTGCGGCCTGCCGCCCGCTATCGCCACCATGTTTATGCCGAATGTGCACTCAAGATCGGTATATTTGAAGAGGACGGGCAGAATGGAATCGACTTCGGCCTCCTTTTTGCAGGCGATGACCGCGCGCATGCCAGTGCGGTCGGACTCGTCGACTATCTCGGTGATGCCCGAGAGAAGCTCCTTCTTGTCCTCCTTCAAGAGCATTATCTTGCGGAGGAGCTCTGCTTTATTGGTCTGATAGGGAAGCTCGGTTATGACTATAAGCTTTTTGCCGCCCTGACCCGTTTCAACATGGTATTTGGCGCGCAGAGTTATCTTGCCCTTGCCCGTCTCATACGCCTGCTCGAGCTCGTTTGCGATGATGTACCCGCCCGTGGAAAAATCGGGGCCGGGAATTATCTTCATCATCTCCTTGAGCGTTATGCGGGGATTATCGATATAGGCGCACACGCCGTCGATAACCTCGCCCAAGTTGTGGGTGGGAATATTTGTGGCCAGGCCGACGGCTATGCCGTTGGCGCCGTTTACAAGGAGATTGGGGAACCTGCCCGGGAGAATGTCGGGCTCCAAAAGGCTGTCGTCAAAGTTGAAGGAAAAGGGCACCGTCTCCTTGTCGAGATCTTTGAGTAGTTCGAGCGCGAGCGGCTCTAACCGCGCCTCGGTATAGCGCATCGCTGCGGCGGGATCGCCGTCGACGGAACCGAAGTTGCCGTGACCGTTCACCAAAGTCATGCGCATGTTGAAATCTTGCGCCATGCGCACCATGGCGTCGTACACAGAACTGTCGCCGTGGGGGTGATATTTGCCCATGCAGTCGCCGACTATGCGCGCAGACTTTTTATGCGGCTTATCGGGCGTGAGTCCCATCTCGAGCATGGTGTAGAGTATGCGCCTCTGCACGGGCTTTAAACCGTCCTCCACGCGGGGGAGAGCCCTGTCGAGTATGACGAACTCGGCGTATGGCAGCATAGACTGAGGCATTACATCCTCTATAGGAGTTAAAAATACGTTGCCCTGCGGAATGGATGTCTGAAAATTTCCGTCTTTTTTCTTTGCCATGTTGCCTGCCCTTTAATCGTAATAGTCGCCCTCGGTGCTCTTGCCCTCTTCCTTGAAGTGCACCTTTTCGATAAACCCGTCAACCTTGTTGAAGTTGGCGTTCGCATTCAAAAATTCCTTTCTTCCCTCTACCTTGTCGCCCATGAGCATGTCTATCACCCTGCCGGCTTCGGCGATATCCTCTATAGTCACCTGAATGAGGTTGCGGGTGGCGGGATCCATGGTCGTCTCCCACAGTTGCTCGGCCGACATCTCGCCCAGGCCCTTGTAGCGCTGTATCTGATAGCCCTTGCCCACTTTTTTTATCTTTTCGTCGAGCTCCTTGTCATCGTAGGCGTACTCTACTATGTCTTTTTTATAAACCTTATACAAGGGAGGCATGCCGATATACACATACCCCGCCTTGATGAGGTCGCACATGTATTTGAAGAAGAACGTTAAGAGTATGCAGCGGATGTGCATGCCGTCCTGGTCGGCGTCCGAGAGGATGATGACCTTTTTGTACCTCGTCTTTTCGACGTCGAAACTCTTTCCGAAGCCCGCGCCTATCGCCGAGATGAGCGTCTTTAACTCTTCGTTCTGCAGCGCCTGAAGGGCGGACTTCTTCTGCACGTTCAAGGGCTTGCCGCGAAGGGGCAATATCGACTGGAACTGGCGTATGCGCGCCTGCTTGGCCGTGCCGCCCGCAGAGTCGCCCTCTACTATGAACAGCTCGTTTTTGTCAGGATCCCTGCCCGAGCATGAAGCGAGCTTTCCGACAAGGTTGAGTCCGTCGTTCTCCGACGCCGCCTTGGCGACGTCGCGCTCGTGACGGTGCTTTATCCTGTCGTCGGCGGCGAACTTGGCCTTCTTCGCTATCTCGTCGAAAGTGGCCCTGTTGCCGCGGGTATCCATGAGTTTTTTGAGTCCTTCCACCACTACCTGTTCAACGACGGGCTTCACCTCGGGGTTGCCGAGCTTGGTCTTGGTCTGGCCCTCGAACTCGACGTTGTTCATCTGGACGGTGAGCACGGCGGTGAGGCCCTCCTTTATGTCGTCGACGATGAATGGCGCGTCCTTGGCCTTTAAAACGCCGTTTGCGCGGGCGTATTCGTTCACCGCCTTCAAAAGGCCGTTGCGAAAACCCGTCTCGTGATAGCCGCCCTCGACGGTGGCGATGTTGTTTACGAATGAAAACAGGCTCTCCGTATCCTCCTTGGTGTGGGCGATGGCAAATTCCACCTTTATCTTGCCCGTGGGGAAGCCCTTCACGGTGATATCCTTCACCGCGGAATAGCAGAGCGGGTTTGAATAGGCCGTAGATTTATCTGCATTCAAATAATTCACGAAGTCGACGAGGCCGCCGTCGTATTTGAAGCTGACGGGCTCGCGCGCGGGGAGCTCCTCTTTTATTTCCTCGCCGTCTTCACCCTCGGCAGTGCGGTACAAAACGCGCTCATCCTCTAAATTTATCTTTACTCCCTTGTTTAAAAAGGCAAGCTCTTTAAGGCGCTTTGCTATGGTGTCGTAATTCCACTCCACCGTTTCAAACACCCTGTCGTCGGGCATAAAGCGCACGAAAGTGCCGTGCGCCTTGGGCTGTTCGCCCACCTCCTTTAAGGGGCCGTCGGGCACGCCGCACAGCCACTTTTTGTTCTTTTCGTCATATGAGGAGGTGAAGCGCATGGAAAACACCTTGCCGCGGCACACCTCTACCTCCAGCCAGCGCGAGAGCGCGTTGGTGACGGAGGCACCCACGCCGTGCAGACCGCCCGAGAAAGCATAGTTGCCCTCGTCAAACTTGCCGCCGGCGTGCAGCTTGGTAAATATGAGTTCCACGCCCGAGATGCCCGCCTTTTTGTTGATGTCGGTGGGCATGCCGCGCCCGTTGTCGCGCACGGAGGCCGACCCGTCCTTCCACAGCTTTACCGTTATCTCGTCTGCGTAACCGTTCGCCGCCTCGTCGATGGAGTTATCTACTATCTCCCAAAGAATGTGGTGCAGCCCCCTCGCGCCCGTCGAGCCGATATACATGCCCGGACGCACGCGCACGGCCTCGAGCCCCTCGAGTATTTTTAAATCGTCAGCGTCATATGAATGTACCTTTTTTTCCGCCATTATCTGCAATCTCCGTAAACTTTTGCGCTGTGCATAGCAATTAGTATTATCTGTTAAATTATACCACATTTTGTGGTCGATTGCAAGAAGTATAACAATATTTTTGTCGCAAGCGCCCCGCCGCGCGCCCTTAAAAGCGCGCGGCGGTTAAAATAGTATTAACTTAATTATAAAATTATTTTTGCAAATTATCTTGACAAATATTGCATTTTAGTTCTATAATACTTGCAAATATTGAAAAGTTTTTGCATTTTTATTGCAAAAATTAGTCAAACAATTTTAAAGGGGGAAAATATGAAAGAAAAATTTGCAACATTAAAAAAGATTGCCGTTGCCGGGACATTAGCCGCGGCGGCGATGACAGCCGTCTTTGCATCCGGCTGCACGAACGATACGGGAAAGACCGACCCCGTGGAAAAGCCGGAAGTAACCTATCCGCAGTATCTCACCGAACTCAAGTCCACCGATACCTACACCGAAACTCCCGTTTACATAATGAACGAGGAGACCGACCGCAGGGTGTACTGCATAGAGACCGTACCCGCCGACCTCGGCGACGGGAAAGTGCCGCTGATAATCTACGTGCACGGCGGCAACGGCGACGCCACCTCGCTGATAGCGCTGCCCGAAAATCTGGCTGAGAGCGGGTTTGCGGGCATCACGTTTGAATGTTGCGGCGCAAACAAGTTTTCACCGAAGAGCGACGGCAAGGAGATATACAGCTCGCACTACACCTCGCGCATATCCGACCTTGAGGCCGTGATAGAGCATGCAAAGACGCTTGACTACGTGGATACCGACAAGATTTATATCTACGGGCAGAGCTATGGCGGGCTGGTTTGCATGATGGACGCGCCCTATCACAACGACGACATACAGGGAATGTTCCTTGAATCTACCGGACTTACGGAGGACGGCTCCATGGTGACGGCGACGGGCAACGGCGTTGTAGACAAGTACCTGCCGCCCGAAGATTACGAGTCGTTTATGACCGAATTCACAAAGGACGTGCTCATCTTCTGTTCACAGGAGGACGAAACGGGCGCGCATGAAAACGGCGCCTACACCGCCACCGTATATGAAAGCAGAGCCGAGGGCGAGACTAAATTTTATTCATACAAAGGCGGCATGCACTCATTTTCAGGCTTTGAAAAGGAAGCCAAAGAGGATGTGTACCGCATAATCACCGCCTACATAACCACCGGCGAGATACTTGAACAGGGCGAAAATACTTAATTTGCACACACGGGCGCTGCCGCATTGCGGCACAGCCTTTAACAGCAAGTGTTACCCCTCCGAAAAAAAACCACAGGGGGCCGACTGCAAAAGCGGTCTGCCCCCTGTGGTTTGATTTTATAAAATAATAATGTATCAGCCGCGCAGCGAAACACAAAAGGCCGCGGGGCGGGGACAAAAGTCCCCGCCCCGCGGCAGCTTCTTTGAATACGAAGCATTATTTACATATTACTTATTTGCCTTTAACTTTTTTGCAGAGCGCTTTGTTGCGTTCTCGTCGATGACGTCTATATCGCCCTTTTCTTTAGGTTTGATGACGATGAGAAGAACTATACCTATGAGCGCAACGCCCGCCACGCAAAGCAGGATTATGGAAACGAGGTTGTTCTCCAGCCAGTCATCCTCGCCGGCAAGATGATCGGCCGCAGCGGAAACGCTTATCGCCATAAAGCTCTCGATCTCGCCGGTATTATAGATATTGTCTTTGGCAGACATTCTTATCACATAGAATGAGTTATCTTCCTGGGGAACAAACGAAAGGTTATCCGGATCCCATGCATAATCGGTATAGAGTTCGTAATCGGGATCGGTATTTTCAACCTCGTCGGCCGGCGTTATCGTCTGGAAATATGCCGCCCTTGTCTCAGGATCGTTGAACAGTTCGCTCACCATGCCGATAAACTGCGCATAGGAAATAGGGCCGTTATCGCGCGTATAGGCAAGCCTGTCGAAAATATAGAGAGTATACGACGTGGTATAGTTGGAGGAAAGACCTGAAATTTCAAAATCGCCTGCGGAATATTCCGTACCTACATAACCTATCTCCTGGCCCTCGGGGTCGGTAACGGTGAGGCCGCCGTAGTTTACAGTAAACTGGTATACGGGAACGTAATCCACAAGGTCGCTGTTTGCGGGATCCTCCAGCAGAGCTTCGAGATCAGAGCCGGTAAACGTCACCTTCTCGCCTTCCTCGTTGATATAATACATATCGTTGCCTGCAGAATCGGTTGCATATATCGCAAAGCGGTACAGGCCGTCGGCCGAAAGCTCGATAGAGAGCTCGTTGCTGGCAAGCGACGTGGCCGAACCGGATTCGCTGCTTATATAATATATAGAGAACTCGAGGTCGTTATACAGCGTTACGTTGTCGGAAATGAAATTCTCGAAGCTGGGAAGATAGAAATACTTGTCGGTGCCGGCAGAAGCTTCCTGACCGGCCAGAGCTTCGTCAACAAGCTGCTGATAACTTTCGCCCGAGGCGGGAGTTACATAGGTTGCGCCTTCGCCGTCGTCGGTTGCCCTGATGAAGTCGTACTCTTCGCCGTCGCCCGCCGTTACAGTATATTTATATTCTGCGGGAACGTACCAGTCTATGAATACGTTATCGGTATTTCCGCCCGACGCGGTGCTGTCCTGAACGCTGTAGTAGAATTTTACTAGACATTCGGTTTTAAAATTTTCGCCCTCTTCAGCATCGGGGACATAGGAATCGTTGCCGCGGATCACGGGAGAAGCCGAGCCGCTGGAGACTGAAACAAAGTTGCTTTCGTCGCCTGTGGCATTAAGATCGCCCGCCTCAAGCTGTTCGTTGGTGAGCACATAATAGTTGAGAGTTGCCCTGGGCGACGTTGCGAGCATATCTATGACCGCATAATTAGCGCTGATCGAGCGGCCGTATTCAACGGTCGTAACGCTCTCTGTAAGGCAGATCACGGGAGGGGTATCATCGTTAATCAGCCTTTCCCCCTCATCGCCGAAGAGCTCAAAGCTCTGCCCGTTGAACGAATAGAGCACCATCGTCGCGGGGGCGCTTGCGCCGTCGGCAAACTGCGCGCTGTAAGTGAGGGGTATTACCGAAGTTTCGCTGTTGGAGGACACATAGTTTGCGTAACTTCCTCCCACGTTGGCAAATTCACCCTCTGCCGTAGCGGAGCCGTCGGTCACCGAAACCTGATATACGCCGGAGGCGTAATCGGAGAAGCTTATCGTAAGTCTGTCGGGAGAGAGAGCCACGCTCTCGGATACGATAGTCTCTATCTCATCGGCGCGCTCGGTGGCGTCTTCCGCAAGAGGCTCGCCTATCTTCACATAGACGTCGCCGCCGTCGGCAATGAACGTCACATAGTTATTTGTCACGCCGTCCTCCGTCTGCGTATATTGCTGCGACTGGAACTCTATCGTAAACGTTTCAAAAGTGAGCTCATCGAAGCCGATTTCGGTCGAGAGATAACCCTCTGCGCCCTCGGCTGTGGGATTGCCCTCGTCATCCTTCACCGAACTGAACCAATGATACGCAAGATTCTTTCTGTAAGTTATCCTGCTGTCACCGTCGGCAAACACGAACGAGGTATAATAGGAGTCACCCTCCTGCTGTTCGGAAATTTCAGCGTCGTTGTAGGTGTAAAAATAGTTGCCGCCCGTAAGGGATACGTCCCTGTCGGCGCTGGCCGATACCGTACCGCCGAGAATGGCAGCCGCCGATACGAGCGAAGCCACCGAGACGAACGCAAGTGATGTTATTGATAATCTTCTTTTCTTTGTCATAAACCGCTCCGGAAATGAATGGGTTGTGGATACTTTGTTTACGCCCGCCGCGCATAACGCAAAGATCATTGCAGCGGAAAATTTTGCGGCGGCAATGTAAAAGAGCATACGCCGACACATTACCCGTTAAGTTTACTATTAAAAAAAGTATTTGTCAAACGCTTTTATTTGCGCCTGACAAATACTTTTCAATTTTTCACATAAATACACCAAAATTTTATACCTTCAGCCGCATAAAAGCTATTCAGCCGCGGCTACGTCGATATGAAAGTATTTCCACGGCCTCTCGGCAAGCGGCGGCTCGGCGATAAACTTCAGGCGCTCGCCCGTGACGGGATGAGGGAAGGAGAGCGAGTATGCCCACAGCGCCAGCTTGCCCTTTACGGCGTTTTCGCCGCCGTAGCGCATATCGCCGTATACGGGCGCGTTTATGGCGGCCGTCTGCACTCTTATCTGGTGCGTTCTGCCCGTGTGCAGTTTTATATCGGCAAGGCTGAGCCCCTCGGCTTCATCCAGGATCTTATAGTCGAGCGAAGCGAACTTTGCGCCCTCCTCCGTCTGCGTGCACACATATACCATATTATTTATAGAGTTCTTGCGCAGATAATTTTCGAGCGTGCCGCTCTTTTTTGCGGGGCTGCCGCACAGCACGGCAAGATACTTCTTTTCAAAGCCTCCGCTCTTCATCTGCTCGGAAAGACGCGCCGCCGCCTTGGACGTTTTGGCATAAACCATAACGCCTCCCGTGGGCCTGTCCAACCTGTGCACGAGGCCGACAAAAGCGTTGCCCGGCTTGTTATATTTTTCCTTCAGGTAACGGGCTACACAGTCGAAGAGGTTGTCGTCACCGCTGGAATCCGGGCAGCAGGCGACGTTCTGAGGCTTCAGAACGACGATTATGTGATTGTCTTCATATAAAACAATAAGGTCTTCGGTGTTCATATATATCCTTGAAATTTTTATATGGAAGAGATTTCTACGCGCGTTCGCTGCGGCTTCGGTTTGCGGTTTCCCTTCGGGAGCCTCCGCAAAGTGTCGTCGGCTGCGCCTCCTCGCGCGAAATGACAGTTTCTATTTTAGAACTAATTATGTCGCAAGGCGGGTTTCCCACCGCAGCAGGCCACAATTTGCTGCGGTCAGCAGGCTCACTGGAGGTGAATTGCCGCGATTATATTATCGTGGGCCCTTAAAAATCGCGGCAAGAGGAACATAGTTCCTCAAAATCACGAAATTTTTCGGGCGCCGCCCGCACAAAAAATTTGTGAACCGCTTAAAATGTTGCGATGCCGGAGCAGCCGCAGGGCAGCACTACCCCCTCCTCTCCCGTGGGCAGACCCAGTTCGTATGCCTCGGTCTGCGCGCCGCGGTCCTTTAACGAAAGGTGCAGGATGTTCTGTATGACAGTTGGCTGGAGGCCCGTTGTGTAGCTGTTTATGAGAACGAAGAGAGGGTCGTCTGCGAGCACTTGCGCGCAGGTGGATACGAAGTCGAATATATCATCCTCGATCTTCCACATTTCTCCGCCAGGACCCCTGCCGTAGCTGGGCGGATCCATTATTATGGCGTCGTACCTGTTGCCACGTCGTATCTCCTTTTTTACGAACTTAAAGCAGTCGTCCACTATGTAGCGTATGCCGCTTTCTATGCCCGAGAGGCGGGCGTTGCGCCCGGCGCGCTCTACCATGCCCTTTGCCGCGTCGACGTGGGTCACGAAGGCCCCGCTCTTTGCACACGCGACAGAAGCCCCGCCGGTGTAGGCAAAGAGATTCAACACCCTTATCTGCCGTTCGGGATCGGCTTTTCTGCGCCCCTCTATGAGAGAACGCATAACGTCCCAGTTTGCAGCCTGTTCGGGGAACAGCCCCGTATGCTTGAAGCCCATGGGCTTTACAACAAATTTAAGGTCGCGGTAGGAGATATTCCACTCTTCGGGCACAGGCTTCAGATATTCCCAGCCTCCGCCGCCCTTTCCGCTGCGGTGATATACGGCGTTCAGGTCTTTGCAGGCATACAGATCGCGCGAGGCGCGCCATATCACCTGCGGATCGGGCCTAAGCAGAACGACGTTTCCCCAGCGCTCGAGCTTCATGCCGTCGCCTGTTGCCAAAACCTGATAATCTTTCCACTTATCCGCAATCTTCATGGGCAAATTATATAATAAAAGGCGGCAAAAGTAAAGTAAAAAGGGCGGCGGAGAAAACATTTCTCCGCCGCCCCCTGCTGTGTGCGACAAGTTGTTCTGCGGCAACGCAGACTATGGCGTGCACCCATTTGCCGCGCTACGCGCGAGATTATACTGCCGTTTCCCAAAGGGAACCTTCGGCAGAGTGCCGGAACTAAAGCTCCTCGCGCGACTGCGCTCGAGATGACAAATGGGTGATGCGAAATTTACACTGCCGCGCAGTGTTACCTATTATTTTAAAATAAATACAGTGCGCAAGGCGAATTTAGTTCGCCGTTAAGCGCGTCCCAATTTGCTGCGGCAGCAGGCTCACCAAAGGGGGAATTGCCCTGACTATATAATATGAGAGCATTTTAAGGTCAGGGCAAGGGGGAGCTGGCTCCCCAAACCTCACGAAATTTTTCGCGCGTCACCAGCACGAAAAATTTGTGAACCCTCTTATATATATTGTGAGAGGACATTGTACAGCGTATTGTAATATTGCCCCAGATAGGCCTGGGCAATGGTATCTGCTGTATAGTTTGCAAGACGCTCGGCAGGATCTGAAATAGACATGTAGTAGTTGCGCACTATCTGGTAGCGGTCGAGATAGGAGAGCGAATAGTCAACTATGTAACCTGCGACGGGGTCATCGCCGTCGCCCGAACCGCCGCCGGGATCATCGTCGTCGGCGGTAGGCACATTGAGTGACATGTTATATATCAGGTCGTCCTTCAGTATGGCAAGCTGACGCTCGTACTCCTCGTCGAGCTCATCGCACTTATCCTCATACAGATTGGAATTGAGCATGCCGTCGGATACGACTATATTATAAAACGTCTGCTTATCGCGCGCGAGCTGGTATATGAGTTCGTTCTTTTCTTTCTGCGCGGTACGCAGAAGGCGCATCTGTACCGTTGAAAGCGCCAGTATGTCTTCCTCCGTGAGATCGATTATATCGAAAGTCATGTTACCCCCTTATCACATAGCGCGCACACAGCATGCGAAGCTTTTCCGAACTGGAGGCGGAAAACCTGAACTCCCTGCCCGGCATATCCACATTAACCTCCCCGTTTACGTCTGCATATGTGCGCACCCGTTCTCCGCACGAAACGGTGAGCGTGTCGGCGCCATAAACCGAAACGCTCTTCAGATACTTATTCTGCGGAGTCCCGAAATCTAACGGTCCGCTCTCCCATTCGCCGACGGAATTTTCCGAAGGCGTAATTTCATACAGCCCGTCGCCATAGAAAAACACTCTCGCTCCGCCGCACATCACTGTCGCCTTTGCCTTTATGAAGCAGACTTCGCCCTCTTTTACGTCTATGCACGCGATAGCGTCCTCGCCGTCCAACTTGCCGCCGACATAGTAATACCCGCCGCACGCCGCAGCGCATACCGCGTCAGTAAAGCCTTCAAGCCCCTTTACCGCGCACTTTTCCACGTCTCCGTCGTAAGAATACAGCCCCGTAGCCGTAAAAAAGTACAATCTGCCGGAACAGAACGCCACGGTATCGCCGACTATTTCATCGGTAGAAGTATCGGTGACGTCTGCGCGGAACGACTCGGCTTCGCCGAAGGCGCGCAGTACGGTAAAACCGCATTCTCTCACGGCGATGAGTTTGTTATCATATGCCATGAGCTTTATAATGTCTCCCCTTGCAGAGTCGAGACGGACGTGCCCCGCGCCGTTGATGCTCTCCGACCAGTCGTGCACGTCGCCGGGTGCTGACCAACGCATTACGCGCGCGTCGGAAGAATCGATGCCGAACATACGGTTATAGTGCACGACCCCATAACTTACAGGCGGACAATCGTCCGTACCGGCAGAATTTACTTTTGCAATTACAGACTTGATTCCGTCGCATATTATAGTAAAATACTCGCCATCTTCATGACATTCGGCAAAAAAAGGACGGTGTGAAAAGCCGCTGCCATACAGATAGAAATTGCCGTATGCGCCCGTAGAACGATATACCGAACCGCCGCTGTACACATACAGATTACCGGCCGAAGTAAGGTACACCGCCTGCACTGACGACGGGATATTGTTCATTGTGAGCAGGGATATGCCGAATGCGGGGACAAGCCCGTCCCCGCACGGTTTTAACCCGAACAACCTCCCTTCGGATAAAAGATATTTGTCTTTTATATTCCTTCCTGAAAAAACAGTTGCCCGCGGGACAAATCTCATACCCAATACCTCGCCTTTATACCCTTCGTCCTTTCGCGAGGACGGAACCGCTCTATCTCGGCGCGGTAGCGGCTCTCCCAGCTCTCCGAGGCCTCTATATCTCCCGATATCAGGCAATATTCCGCAGCGATGCCGTACGCGAGCATGCGTTCGCCTATCGGATAGCCGGGGAAATCGCTCTCATTTGAAAGCGATTTTTTTTCGGGAGCAAACAGATAGGCGACCGTGTATTTGCCGCTGTCCAGCTCAATATATTCGGGATAAATTTTGTAGCTCGCGGCCCTGCCCGCGCAAGTGACGGAGAGTATTTTATACGGCGTCTTTGAAAAGGATGTATAGTATATTTTTCCGTTTGCCGACGTGAGCTCCTCTTCCTTTGAAAGCGGGAAAAACCCGCGGGCAAGTTCATCCTCCACGGCATTGAAACAATGTAAAAGCGCCGTAACCAAACGGGACACCTCCGCATCGGACGAGTATGTGTCTGACGTTATCATGTCGGCGGCGTCCTGCCTGTCCAAAAAGGCAAGCGCCGTTTTTATTACGTCTGATACAAGCATAAATTACCTCCTGAAAACTCCGGGGCGCCGCCTGCGCGGCGCCCCGCCATGCAGCATGCATATATCTGCAAGATATACTCATGCCGCCATACCGTGCTCCGCCAAAATCAGGCGGGCACGCCGCCATTAAAATCCGGTTATAACGCCCTGGGCGCACGGCCTCTTGCAGATGAGTTCGGCATACTTCACGAGCGTAGCGCTGTAAGCGGCCTTACCGGGCACCTGCTTCAGGATCTTGCCGTCCTCATCCTCCAGCCATGCCCAGTCGCACAGTTGCGCAAGCACGAAATCGTCGGTGTTTATGAGATAGATGCTGTCGTCAGGACAGTACCTGTCCGCAACAACGGGTATCCCGTCAAAGAGTATTGCGCTGTAACCGCCGTTTAAAACGGCGGTATCGAGCTGCATCTTTGCGCCCGTAAGAAGCGCGCCGATCGCCGACTTCGTTTTGTAGGAGCACAGGATCATATTGGGACGGTTATTGCAGAAGGCCTCCATATAGTTGATGTTCTCCATTATGCCGGACTCGCTGAGCGTGGCGAGAGTAAACTCCACGGGATTCAAAAGGCTCTCGGAAGAGCGGGTAAGACCGTATATGTCGCCCGTGCCGAATATCGCCCTGAAACCTGTTATTTCGTTGCCGTAGGCGCCGTGGACGTAGACGGACGAGCCCGTGAGAGTGTCGTCAGGCGTGGAAGAGAGCGTTATGGTGCCGTTGGCATAATCGACCGAAGCGACCGTAAGGTCTTCGCCGGCCTCAAGGATACCCGAACCGGACCTTATATCTACGCTCATCCCCTCGTACACTCTGCCAATGGGCTCTACCGTGAGCGTAGATCCGCTCGTCTTGGTGATGGTTCCCACATAACCGTTTCCGTCGCCGTAGAGCATGCGGGAAAAATTGACCTTCGCGCTGGATATCAGGCCCTCCATTTCCGCATTTAAAAGGTCGACGAACGCGCCGCTGGAATTTTGCGAGGCGCGCAGCGCTTTATCGGAAATTTCTATGGTGCCGTATATATTTTTGAGCGTGGAGGTGAGATTCACATACCTGTTGGAACCCGCTGCAGGCAGATCGCCGTCCTCGGTACCCGCGACCACGCGGGTATTGTCCGGCTTTACAACAGCAACCTTTACCTCCTTGCCGTAGACCTCGGTGCTGTGCTTATCTATGGCCGCATAAAACGGAGATATCGCGTCGAGCTGCGAAGCCACCGCGTCGAGATAGTAAGTTTTGAGCGCCTTATCGGCGTTTGCAAGTGTTATCAAACTGTATCCTCCTTCAGTTATTCTTTAAAAATTCATTTGCCAGCCTGCTGGCTTCCTTTATGCTTGCCGGCCGCTGTTTCGGCGACGTGAGCGAGATACCGCCCGTCACCATCGGCGCGCCCTTATATGACGACACCGTTCTCAGGTAGTCGGCGATTATGGCGTTTTTCACATCCTCATCGCCTGCCGCCGCCTCGTAGAGCGAGGCGGTATTCTGCGTATGGGCCGAGGGCGTACCGCTTGCCGCTTCCGCGGGCGGATCCGCCTTGTTCGACTCCAGCTCTTTAAGGCGCTGACTGCGTCGGGTGAATTCGGCCTCAAGGCTGTTATACGCATCCAAAAGGGCCTTTACGTCTTTGAACTTGCCGAGGTCTGCCGCAACTTTTTCCCCTTCTGCCTCCGCAGCGTTTGCCGTACCGCGGCGTTCATTTTCAAGGTTATCCATTCTGTTCCTCCTTCCATTTGTTTTTATGTATTTTCACATGAGCGCAAACGCGCTCCTCTGTAGATTTGTCGCACCCCGAAGAGAGCAGAAACGCCGTATGTTCCTCTATATGTACGGCGTGGTCGTCGTAATCCTTTACATCCGCCTCACCCGTGCGCATGGCCTCGTTCTCGGCGGCGGCGCGCGCGGCGTGCATGTGCGCAATGTCCCTGCCGTCGGCAAAACCGCCGTAACCTATGAACGAGAGCACTTTATTCTTTATATGCCTGCTCATCCTGCCTTCATCGTCGGACAAGAGCCCCCTGTCTATCATCTCATACACGACGTTGCGCCGCTCGGCGGGGGTAAGATTGACGTCGCTGTCCGATTCGAGTATAACCTCGTCGGAGAGTATGTCCGCCCCTTTAAACAGCGTCAGCCTCATCTTGCCGCCCTCGGCAGGAGTGCGGATAAGGCGCGCCTCCGCGGCAAACTGCCTGTACAGGCGCAGCATCTGCCTGCCTATGCACCTTAAAGCCTGCTTTATGGATTCATAGCATACGTTCAGCCTTGCCTCGTCCTGCTCCACTAAAAGCTGCAGTCCTGTGGCGCTTGTCACCGATGAGAACGACTGCCCGTTCTGCGTGAGATCGCCCATGCCTGATATCTTCGTAAACTCGTCGGAGAGTGTCTCCTCCTCTTCCTTGAAGCAATCGGGGAGAGCGCCGAGCGATATGAGCTCGGGCGGCTTTGAACCCTGCCTGTACACTATCACCTTGCCGGGGCGCAGGCCGTCCTCTATGAGGTCGTCGGTATCGGTGGATCCCTCCTCCACGGCCACCGTGCCCATTGATATCCTGTTCAAAAATTCATGCTTTCTGTTGCGCACGGCATTGTAGGCGCGCTGCACGGGTATCATTCTGTCCACCACGCTCGCGCCGAAAAAACTGCCCGCGAGCGGCACGCTCGTCTGCTTTACGAACGGATACGCTCTGCCGCCGTTTTCGCCGTTCATATATGGCAGCGGCCCGTCGTAAAGCAGCACGCCGCCGGCTATAGCGGTAAGTCTGCCCTCGGGAAGCTCTGCCGCGGGACGGGTATAGCGCTCTATCACAACTTCATACCCTCTGCGCGTTGCGCGCACTGCGCCCGATGATTGCGCCGCCGAATATGGCGACAGGGAGAATTCGTCGATATCCCTGCCTGCAAGCTTAACGCCGTACGCGGCATAAATCTCCTGTACGGGAACGGCGCGCGCGTGGATTATCGAGGGCTGGGCCTCTATGCTGTCTTCCGAAAGCGAATAAGGATAGATCTCGAACGGGGAGAGAGGAACGACCTTCACGTCGCCCTCACATATATTTTCGCCGGCTTCGGTCTGTCCGAGCACCTTTCCGGCGCCGTTGTCCCATACCACCTTATAGAAAGCGGTGCCGCAAGTTTCCGACCATACTGTGGCAGACGACAGCGCCGAATCCAGTCCGGCGCTCTCCCCCGCCGCGGCAAGTATTGCGGCCGAGAGCGCGGCCGACCGTTTATCGGCCTCATCTTCCGATAATGCGCGCACCGCGAGCGCGGGACGGATGCGTGCAAGTTTTGAACACCTGAGCTCGACGGCGGGAGCTATCCTGTTGAATACTCGCTTTGGCTGCCAGCCGTATTCCCTCTCCTCCTCTTCGATCTCACCCGCTGCGTTTATGCCGCAGTACTGATTGCCGCATAAAAAATTCATGTTGAGCTCCCAGCCCCGCTCTAACTTTTTGCGTTCCTTCTGCCTCTCGGAAAAGTCGGCCTGCACATCCTCGACGAGCGCGCGCACCTTTGCCTCCCTCTCTCTTTCAGTCTGAGTCTTTCTGGTCAATGCCTTCCTCCTTTAACATTTCAATAAGTTTTTGTCTGCGCTCCTCAAGTTCCTCGTCGCTCAGCTCCGCTACGCCTGCCTCGCCGTCGAGCAGCATTTTAACAGCCTTTATATCGGGCGGAACGTCGCGCCTGGTCACTTTGCGCTTTACGAGCTTCAACTCGTCTCCGTCGGCGGCATATTCTTCAACCACTTCGCTCGTGTCGAAGCCGACGGCGCACTTTATGAGCGCCTTTTTTAAGCCTTCATCGCTCAATTTTTTTGTGCAACCTCCTTATTCTCCTCTCCTTGTCACGCGCCACGGGAGAGGCATGCTCCTCATGTTCTGCCGGTCGGGGACGCGTCATTATGAAGTACCTGAGCTCGTCCATGCTGTGATCGTCGCGCTTTACGGGGCTGTCGCCCGCGCCCCAGCTGTAGCCCTTGAACTCCGCGATCATATTTTCGCAGTTCTTGAATATATAAATATCCGGCCAGCCGTTGGAGCGGGCAAGATAGCTTTTTACGCGCGATATGCCCGCAAAAACATCCTTGTTTACGTTGGTGTTTACAGCTATGCCCCTCTCATAAAACAGCTCCGCGACCGACTTTACGGAAGCGAGCGTGCGCTGGCTTGCGGCGCTGTCGATGAGCGCCTGCACCCTGCCGTAAGAATCGGTCTTCCAGCCCAGTTTTTTGCTGATCTCCAGAATGGCCTGCGCGTGAAAGTCTATGTCGCGCCCGGCGGCGTAGTGTTCGGCCGCCACATACACGTTGCCGTCCCAGTCTACGCAGTACCAATGTGCCGAAAGCGGGTTATTCAGCCCGGGGTCTATGGATATAATCTCCTGCCACTCGCGCGGCACGGAAAACGGCTCTATGACGTGTACGCTCTCGTCGAACTCAGGATAGACGAGGCCGCATCCCTCGGAAAACCTGCCGTATCTGCGGCTGTCGAGCGCGCTGTCGCCGAGCGCCGTCTCCAAAAGCGCTATTTCTTTCTTTGAGAGGAAGGGATTGTCGGCCCAGTTCATGAACTCGTACCATATCTCGGGATTTTTGCGGCGGTTCAGATATATCTCGTCGTAAATAAAGGTGCGGCCCTTAAGCGGCGTCATGGTGCCGAAGATATCCCCCTGCCTGTCCATCACGCGCATAAGACACTCTTCATATACGTCGCGCGGCGGCTCTTCGTCGAACCACACATAGTCCAAAGAGGTACCCTGGAACTTTTCTCGTCCCTGGTCGCAGCTCTTGAAACCTATCGTCGATATGCCTCCGAATACGTTTTTTATCTTTATCTGGTCGATTACGCCTGAAGCCGGACTGTCTTTCCTGCCCGAGAGCATTACGATGTCGGATATCCAGCCCTTTGGCAGATAGTACAAAATTTTACTCTGCGCCACGTCGCGCTGCACCTGCTGCGAGAGAGAGACCACCCAGCCGAAAGTATCCTTCCTGTTTCTGCGGTATGGATGTATGCCGCGCGCCAGCCACAGCGTCTCCACCGCGCCGCACTCGGTTTTCCCCGAGCGGTTGCCTCCGAACACCCACCTGTTGCGCTTTTTGCATCTGTGGAACGCGAGCTGTTTTTTATGCTTTTTCCTGCCCGAATTATACCCCGAAAGCTTGTTCTGCGCGCGGCGCCTCTCAAGCTCTGCATCTATCGCGGCTATGCTGTTCAATATTTCTTCTCTGCCCATACAGAAATTACCTTTGCAAAAGACTTTATATTACAAAAATATATATTTTTCATGCCGGCTGCCCGCTTTACAATGCTGATATATGAAGGTTCTGAAGTGGGCGGCGGCGCTGATTGCCGCCGTCATGCTCGCATTTACGCAAATTTATGCGCCTCTGAGCGCCTATGCCGCGCAGTCCGGTTCCGATGCCGAAAGCGGCGTGCTCTATGCCCGCGCATCCTCGCGCGAGGCGTATTTCTGCACGTCGGCCGACCTGTCTGCGGCCATATTTGCAGTACCTTATACATACTGCGTGGAGATAATATACGAAGAGGGCGAATGGTACCGCGCAAAATACGCCGAAGACAGCGGCATCTACCGAGCGGTATACGGCTATGTACTGAAATCCGACTTTGAAGTTCTGGACGAAACCCCGCCCACCGTATATCTGTACAAGTCGGTATCCGTCACCTTTTCGCAGGACTCCGGGGGCAACCTGCCTGCCATCGACGACATAACGGTGACGGCCGCCTTCTACGGCCCGTACTACAGCGGAGCGACAGGGTATTCCTATGTGCTGTGCAACGGATCGTTCGGGTACATAATGGGAGCAAACGAAGACTATCCGCTGATAGTCACCGATGATGACGACCCGCCTCCCGGGCAACAGGAAGAGGACGAACCTTCGGGAAGCGGCGCGATAGTGGCAGCCGTGGTGATAGGCGTCATTGCCGTACTCGCCGTCGGCCTCGTCGCGGCTTCGAGCAGAAAACCGCACCGCAAGCGGCCCGAAGACCCCTTCGGCAGCTGAACGGCAGTTTACGTTAATACAGCGAACGCCGTTTTATTACCGGTCCACGATAAACCGTATATATTTCCCCTGCCGCCGTGCCCGCGCTTTTCCGCGAGGGCACGGCGGCTTCCCTGAAAGACGAAACAAGTAAATACCGGCGGCGGCTCACAGAAAGCACAGCTCCTCCATCACCTTCAGTCCCTCGGCATGCTCCTCCGCCCCGCCCCTTATCCTGCGGGCGAACTTAACCGCCAGCCTGCGCTCCGCCCTCCCCTCTTCCCCGCCGCTGCGCGGCGAAAAAGCGTAGTGCTTTAATATGCCGAGCTCCCCCTCGCCAAACACCTCGGCCGCCCTGTCCAAAAAACCCCACAGCGCACAAAGCTGACTTTTTTTGCAAACGAGTTCCGCCACCTCCTCGGCGCAGTCGAACGCGTTGCGTGCGGCGTTCACCGAAAAGGCCTTCTTCGTTATCAGCCTGTTCAACCGCGTCTCTGCCTCCTCGGGCATAAAATAAAATTTTAATATTGCTTTAACTTTCATCCGATTGCCTTTAAAACCAATAATACAAACATTTGTTCGCTTTACAATTAGATTATACACGGTAAATATGACAAAATCTTCATAATTAAAAAATTTTTTTAACTTTTTATAAGAAAATTTTTGTGCCAAAGCCGAACACGGTGCAAAATTGCGACCAAACAGGCCGCCGCGGACGATTCAGTCTCGGCGACCTGCAACTTACGCGCCCGTGCGACATCTTTCGCGCGCGTATACGCACAAAAATTGAAGTCAACATTTTAAAAATCTTTACAATCGGCAAGGGGTGTGATATAATTTTTTCTGTGAAAAGGTTAACAACATTTTTGATCTGCGCCGTAGCCGCGGCGGCGACGCTTGCCTGCACTGCCGCAGTCGGCCCGCAAACTGAATACTTTGCAGACGCCGCAAGCGGCGACACCGTATATCCTGACTTTGTGTCAAAGCTCGATGTCGGCGGTTTCGACAACTATGCCGTGGGGGAAGACTCTTTCGCCCTTTCGCAGGACTCGCGCCTGTACATCTATCAAGGCGGCACCTCCGGCCGCGACACCGACGAGGACGGGAATGCCGTATATGTTTATGAAGACGGCATCATGATAAACGACGGAGAGAATCTGTATGCCTACGACCACTCCTCGGCGATAACCAACATGAGCTACAGCGAAAGCGGACTGCTCTTTTCCGACGGCTCCGCCGTATACCTATACTCCGACGGTGAAGTAACCGAGAGCAGCGAAACCATTCCTCCCATGCAGAGCGGAATAATTACCAACGGTTCACTCGCCTACTCTATTGTCGGCGGCGACCTCTCCGTTACAGACATGAGCACCGTCCGCACCGACTTTCCCGAGGGAGAATACTCTTCCATCAAAGTTATCGACGGCAGCGTATACGTCCTGCTCGACGGGGAGCTGTGCATAGTCGAGGGCAGCAGCATAAACAGCGTTGAAGTAGTGCAATACTCCTTCAGCTATATCGATCTTAACCAGGAAAGCACCATATCCGTGGGCAATACTGCCCAGCTTTTAAAGTCGGACACAACGGCGCGTTACAGGGTAGTCGTAGAAGGACAGTATGTCACCGAGATAGACCTCTCCGACATCTCGGGACAATACTTCGTGACGGCAGAACATGACGACGGCACTCCCGCCACCTACGCAATGGACCAGACTTGCTATGCCCTGCTGCTGTGCACGACGGGAAACGCCGACATTATAGCCATAGGCAACACCACATATATAACGTACGCGCTGAGCGCGGCATCAGATCTGACCTCCTCGGCGCCGCCGTTTGAAAATGCGTTGCTCAACTATCCTGCCGGCATATACAGCAGACCGTATATGAGCGAAGCCACGCAGCTTCTATCGCTCGACGCCGGTGCGACGGTGAGCGTGGAAAGCCAGATCGCGGCGGAAGGCCAGTCGCAGGCGGGCGACGCTCTCCCGACAGATTTCTGCCTCGTGACATACACTGCAGACGACGGCACGGCCACAACGGGTTATATCGCCACAGCGTTTCTGACCGTATATGACTTTTCCGGTGAGGACGGCGAATTTACCGATCCGACCCCGCCCGAAGATTACAGCGAAGAGAACGTGATACTCACCGTGGTGCTTGTAATTGTGATAGTTGTGCTTGTCATAATAGGCGTGGCATATCTTGCGTATGTAAGCGGTGCAAACAGACGCAAAAATAAAGAAAATAAAAATCCTGACAGCGATATCGACGACGATAATCCTCCCGTTTAAAGCTTGGATTCAATAAAATGACCTCTCATTGAGAGCGGCGGCGCAAAATATTTTAGCGCCGCCGCTTTTTATCAAATATTTAATTAACTTTGTTCTGATAAACGAAAAGTTAAAGCGCGGCGCGAACTTGCGTTCGCGCCGCGCCGTTATGACCCGTTGCCGCTCAATTCAAAAAACCGCAACCTGCCGGATCGTAATTATACTTTGAACACATTTAATGTGGCATCAGAATAACCATACACGCCGCCGCCGGATATTACCTGCAATGTTGTCGGCGTAGTGGTTATATTGAACACAGCCGCCGCCGATATGGCCTCCGCCTGCGCAGCCGAGTCAAATCTCGTCTGCGCCGCGCCAGCACTCTGCGTCACCCCGTTTAAAGTGAAGTTGATCGTATTCACTGCAGGAAACGAAGTTATATTTGCAGGATAAGCCGTACCATTGTACTGCACAAAGTATGTGCCGGGCTGACTTATGGTTACTGTATCCGAGCCCGCGGTGTGAGAAAGAGCCGTTCCGACAATTGCGTTATTCATATCGAATTCAAGCGCGCCGCCGCTGGCCGCAACCGCCGCAGGAGTTGAATAAGCGCTCAGCGCCTGAGTATCAGGCTCGCCTGTGGCGCCCGTAGGCCCCGTTGCGCCAGTCGCGCCCGTGGGCCCAGTGGGACCAGTGGCTCCGGTTACGCCCGTTGCGCCAGTACCTGTGGCACCCGTAGGGCCTGTAGGACCAGTGGGACCAGTCGGGCCGGTTACGCCCGTAGCGCCGGTCGCCCCAGTTGCGCCAGTACCTGTGGCACCCGTAGGTCCTGTAGGGCCTGTAGGACCAGTTGCACCGGTGGCACCAGTAACTCCAGTACCGGTAGCACCCGTTGCACCTGTGGGGCCTGTGGGGCCTGTGGGACCAGCCGGGCCGGTTACGCCCGTAGCGCCGGTTACGCCTGTTGCGCCAGTACCGGTAGCACCCGTTGCGCCTGTAGGACCAGTGGGACCAGTGGCTCCGGTGGCACCAGTAACTCCAGTACCGGTAG